>DAOUGF010000391.1:0-5067 GCA_034429295.1 Chloroflexaceae bacterium | reverse complement strand
AGCGGCGCGGCGAACCTACCCGATGCCGCGCACGTAGATGTCGGGCCAGGGCCTGAACTCGGTGGGGAAGGTGTCCTGGGCGATCACCTGGCCGTTCTCGTACACCGTGCGGTAGACCTCGACGCGGATGCCGCCGCGGGCGGTATCGCTCTTGCGCAGGTAGCCGCGGGGGTGCGCGGGGTCGTCCACATACACCGGCTCGGCGGGCGGGGGAGTCTGCTCCAGCACGCGGTGCTCGTAGGCCACGGTGCGGCCGGTGGGAGCGCCGTAGAGCACCACCGTCAGCCGCTGGCGCTCGAGATCTACGTAGCTTTCGAGCAGCAGCCAGCCGCCGGTGTCGTTGGTGAAGCGCATGTCGTTGTAGGGCGTGAAGATCGCGGCATCGAGGCCGGGCGGCTCGCCGAGCTCCTCGTACCAGCTGATGCGGAAGGCGTGCTCGTGGCGCTCGGTGATCGGCAGCCCGCCGAAGAAGGCGGCGCGGAAGACTGTGGTGCTCACCTGGCAGAGGCCGCCGCCCCACTCTTTCTGGGTGCGGTTGTCGATGATGGCATAGCCCTCCACGAAGCCGTTCTCGGCCGTCACCTCGCCGAGATGGGTGTTGAAGGAGAAGCTGCCGCCGGGCGGGATGAGGATACCGTCCATCCGGCGGGCGCCAGCGATGATGTTGGTGATACGGTACTGCTCGGAGGCGGCGAAGGAGCTCACGCCCACGCCGACCTCTGTGGTGATGCCGAGGCTCGCCAAGTTGGCCTCGTTGACCGGGGGCGGGATGGGCTCCATCGGCAGCGCGATCCTGCGGGGGCCGCCGGCCAGGGCGGCGCTCACTTGGGCCAGGGCCTCGTCGGCGTTGAGGCCGATGCCGGGGTCGCCCGGCTCGACGATTTGGAGCGCGCCGCCGTTCCAGCTCACACGGGGCAGGGTGCCCTCCTGGCGCACGGCCCTGGCGATTGGCAGTAGAGCGGCGCGGATGCCGGCCTGGTCCACGCTCACTGCGAAGCCGGGCCCGCCGCCCATATCCTCGATGCGGCGCACGGTTACCCACTCCGCGATCCGCTCCGGCGTGAGCTCCCAGCGGCAGCCGTTGGCGCAGCCGCCCGTGGCGCCCTCGAGCACCACCGGGCCGTTGAGAATCGTGTGGAGCCGCTCGGCAACAGGGGCGACGACGGAGTCGCGCAGGCGGGGTTCGAGCTCGCGGGTGCGCAGGGCGATCGGCTGGCGCTCGAGGGACTGGAGCGCGGCGGTGATCTCCTGCAGCGTTTCGTCCACGAGGGCTTGGGTGCCCCAGCGCTCGGGCGTGACGATGATGTTGGCGCCCTCGAGGCGCAGGTCGGCATCGGCGGGGGGCTGCTCGACGGTCGCAGTGATGCTGAGCAGGTAGCGCTGGATGGCGGCCTGGTCCACCTCGAGGCGCAGCGGCAGGTCGAAGCCTTGCTCCCAAACGGCGGCGGCGGTGCGGAGATTGCTGGCGCGGGTGTCGCCGCGGCCTATGGCGAGGGCCTCAGCGACCGCGTCGTCGATGGCGAGGCGCACGCCGAGCTCCTCAGCGCTGGGGAGCCATGTCTGGTCGCCGTAGCGCAGCTCGATGGGGGCGTAGAGGAAGGCGCTGTAGTGGCGCTCGATGGCGTGGCGAGCCTGCTCAGGGGTGAGGCCGCCGACGGCCACGCCGCGGATGCTGATGTTGGGGTAGATGCGCCGGGCGAGCTCGCGCTCTGTGAAGAGCAGGGCGAGGGTGGCGAGCAGAGCGAGGGTGGCGGCGAGGGTGAGGAGCACCACCAGCCATTCCAGGAAGCGGCTGCGGCGTCGCCGTGGTGGGGCGACGATATCTGCGAGCGCCTCATCGAGGGCTCGCTCGTGTGCCACGGTTGACAACAACTGCTTGCGCATAACGTCGGAGTGCGCTGTTCGCTAGGCCCGGCTGCGAGCAGAGTGTACACCGCGCCGCGAGCGGCTGTCAAGCGTTTTATGGCGGCGCCGGCCGATCGAGGATTGCAGGTGGGTTACAGGTTGCGGGGCGGGTGCCCCGCGCCCTCGCCGGGCTGACAGCTCCGTAGCTTTCTCGGGGCGGCGCCCCGTACTCGTGCCGCCTGCGCGGTGCGTGCGTCTGCAGGCGGGCTCCGCCCCCTGCACCCCCGCCGGAGGGGGCGGCTGCCCCTTCCGGACCACCCCCAAGCCGGAGGGCCGTACCGTGCCGCCACCTGGCGGCGTACCCGTCTCATCGACAGGCAGAGCCATCCGCCTCGGTTGGCGGCAAATCTACGGTCGGGGAGGTGTGCGAGCATCGGTTGTGCCATCGCTTCCTTACACTGGGTTCAGGAAAGCTTGGCGTTGGCACGCCGGAATGTGCAGGGCGCAACCAGCGGGTGTGGGCTACCGTGCTTGGCCAGGGCACAAGCCCGTCGATGAGACGAGGTAGCAGATCAGCGCTCGCACGGCACAGGCTTCCTACTTGGGGTCCAGGGGCGAGGCCCCTGGCGCGGGGGGTGTCGGGGTGGCGAATGCCGTAGGCATCCTCGAAGAGCGCGCCCGCCCCCTGACAAATCAAGCGGGGTGCGGGGCGCCGGACGCAGTGGCGCGAAGCGCTTGCGCCCCACAGCGGCCGCGGGCCGCCTCCCGCCCTACCCCACCAGCTGCGCGAACACCCGCTCCAGCGCCAGCTCCGGGTCGACGCAGAGCCCCATATGCACTGGCCCCGGCTGGATCACCGAACTGCGGGGCGCCGTCAGCCAGCGGAAGCGCTCGTAGAGCGGCAGCTCACCGATCGGCCCCGCGGCCTTGCCCCCTGCGCAGATGGCCGGGATGTGCTCCAGCTGCTCCGCCAACACCTCCAGGTCGAGCTGGGGGTCGAGCGCTCGCAGCCTGGCCTCGTTGAGCTGCAGGCGCGCCGCCAGGAAGCGGCGCTGTCGGCAGAGCAGTACCGCGCCCACATTCACGAACTCATCGCGCTCGACCCGCGGCACCACGCGGATCGCCGCGTACTCAAAGGCGCTGCGCGCGGGCATCGGCCGCCTCCTCGACAAACTGCCGCGGCGCCGCCGCACGCGTCAGCAGGTACTCCACATAGGCCGCCCGCTGCTCCTCGCCGCTCGCGAACGGCGCTTGGGGGTCGAGCCACTCCTCCGGCACCGCCGCCACGATCGGCTCCAGCAGCTCGCGCGTCACCAGCGGCGCCAGCGCGGCGTCCGCCGCCCACAGATCGCCGGCGGCTGTGAGCAGCACATGGTCCTTGATCTGCGGGAAGCGGCTCTGCGCCCGCGCCCGCCAATCCGTCCAGGTGTGCTGAACATACAGCGCGGCGCCGTGGTCGATCAGGTAGAGCTGCCGGTGCCAGAGCAGCATGTTCGTATTGCGGAACGTGCGGTCAACGTTGGTGATCAGCGCGTCGAACCAGACCACCCGCGCCGCCAGATTGGGGTCCAGCTTCGCCGCGTTGAGCGGGTCGAAGGCCAGGGCGCCAGGGAGATAGTCGAGGGCCAGGTTCAGCCCGGTGCTGGCGCCGATCAGGGCCTTGATCTCCTCGTCCGGCTCGTTGTGGCCCAAGTCCGGGCTGAGCTCCACGAGCACCAGCTCCGGCACGGGCAGACCGAGGCTGCGGCCAAGCTCGCCGCAGATCAGCTCGGCGATCAGCACCTTCGGCCCCTGCCCGGCCCCGCGGAACTTGAGCACATACATCCCATCGTCGTCGGCCTCGACAATGGCGGGCAGCGAGCCGCCCTCGCGCAGCGGCGTCACATAGCGGGTTGCGGTTACCGTTCGCAGCATGAGTTTGGTTCGTTTCTCGCTTCCTTCTTCTCGGCCCTTGCGCTATGACGAGGCATTAGGGGCAGGAGTTCTGCTGTCACTATAAAGCACCTGCGAACCTAGTTGTGAAGTTCGGAAGTGGGTTGGGCGACGACCGACCACAGACGACAGACCACCGTTGGGCAGGCTGCGGTCGTCGGTCGTCGGTCGTCGGTCGTCTCCACCAGCAACTCACTTGTGGTGCTGTACCAGTCTAGCGCTCCAAACGGAAGATGTAGCCCGTCTGCGGGGGGATGTTGGGGATCGGGATGTAGCCCTGCACGGCGCCATCTGCCCCCACTGTGAGCGGCGCGGGCCCCACCTCCGGCGCGCCGAAGATCGGCGAGAGGGTGTAGTCGCCGGCGGGCAGCGGGCTCTGCGCCAGATCCAGGCGGGCGTCCACGGCGTCGCCGCGGTCGAAGTTGATCAGCACGAGGGCCACGTCGTCGCCGCTCACCCGCAGGAAGGCGGCCACGGCGCTGTTATCGCTGCTGAACGCCACGAACTCGCCGCTAGCCAGCGCCGGGGTGCTCGTGTGGAGCTGCACCAGCGCCCGGTAGGTATTGAGCAGCGAGAAGGCGTCGGCCTCCTGGGCGGCCACGTTTTTGGTCGTGTAGTCGGGCTGCGGGGCGCGCCAGGGCTCGCCGCTGCTGAAGCCGGCCGCGGCGTCCGCTGTCCACTGCATCGGCGTGCGGATGTTCTCGTCGGGCTTCAGGCCGAGCATGCCGATCTCCTCGCCGTAGTAGATGAAGGGCAGGCCGGGCAAGGTGAGCAGGGCCAGGGCGGCGAGCTTCGCCTTGGCGGGATCGTCGTCGAGCTCGCTCATCACCCGGTTCTGGTCGTGGTTGGTGAGGAAGGGCGACCAACGCTGGAAGGGCAGGCTGTTTGTGGCTGCCTGTACCGCCTCAACATACTGGCGGGCCAGGCCCACGTCGGCGGCGCCCCGGGCGGCGGCGGCCACGTCGAACTCGAAGTAGTAGTCCAGTTGGTCGGGATAGTACGGCGCCAGTGTGAAGGGGTCGCCGTCGAAGATCTCGCCGACCGTGAAGGTGCCGGGCAGCTCGGCCTGCAGGAAGGCCCGGTACTCGCGGAGCCACTGATGCGTCTCCGGCGTGTTCTCCTGGGCGCCCTGGTACTCGATCAGATGCTTGATCGCGTCCATGCGGAAGCCGGCTGCGCCCATCTCCTCAACCCAGAAGCGGCTGATCTTCCGCACCTCCTCGATCACAGCGGGGTTGCGGAAGTTCAGGTCAGGCATCTCGCTCCAGAAGAGGCCGTAGTAGAACTCGT
>DAOUGF010000390.1:0-6499 GCA_034429295.1 Chloroflexaceae bacterium | reverse complement strand
TGCAGGCGGGCTCCGCCCCCTGCACCCCCGCCGGAGTGGGCGCTGCCCCCTCCGGACCACCCCCAAGCAGGAAGGCCGTACCGTGCCACCACCTGGCGGCGTACCCGACCCATCGACAGGCAGAGCCATCCGCTTCGGCTGGCAGCAGATTTGCGGTCGAGGTGGTGTGCGAGCATCGGTTGTGCCGCCCGCCTCCGCATACAGGGTTCAGGAAAGCTGAGCGGCGGCACGCCGGATCGTGCAGGGCGCAACCAGCGGGTGTGGGTCACCACGCTTGGTCAGGGCTCAAGCCCGTCGATCAGTCGGGTCCCTCGGGCCGGAGGCACAGCACTTGGCTTCCTGCTTGGGGTCCAGGGGCCTCGTCCCTGGCGCGGGGGCGTCGGGGTGGCGAATGCGAAGGCATCCTCGAAGAGGGCGTTCGCCCCCGACAAAACAAGCGGGGTGCGGGGCGCCTGCCCCCGCAGCAGCCGTGGGCAGCCTGCCCACTTCCCCGGCGGGGCGCCAGCTCCCGCTGTCTTTGCTCATACCCTGAAGTAGGCTATAATCTGCTGGCAAGCGTGTATCACCGGAGAGGTTTGACATACTATGTTCAAGCGTCTATTCGGCCGCGGCCAGGACGCGCCGCGGACCGAAGAAGAGGCCCAGGCCGAAGAGCAGCAGGTATCCCAGAGCCTCGAGAAGTCCCGCCAGGGCATCTTCGGGCGCATCTCCCAGCTGTTCCAGACCGACGAGCCGATCACCGAGGAGCTTTGGGACGAGCTCGAGGAGGCGCTCATCCAAGGCGATGTAGGCCTTGAGACAACGCTCTATCTGGTAAACAGAACTAAAGACCGTGTGAATCGCTATGGCACGAAGCGAGCCAGCGAGGCTCGCGATATGCTCAAGGCCGAGATGGTGCGGGTCTTTCAGGATCAGGTGAGGCCCGCTCCCGCCAGCACCCCGAAGCCCTACGTGATCTTGGTGGTTGGCGTGAACGGCGCAGGCAAGACTACGCTGATCGCCAAGCTGGCCCACCGCTACAAGGAGCGCTTCGGCAAGCGGGTGCTCCTGGCCGCCGGCGACACTTTCCGCGCCGCGGCCACCGAGCAGCTGGAGACGTGGGCCGAGCGGGCCGGGGTGCCCTGCGTGAGCCTCGGCCAGGGCGCCGACTCGGCGGCTGTGGTCTACAAGGCGATCGATGCGGCTCTCGAGCAGGACACGGAGGTGCTGATCATCGACACCGCCGGCCGGCTGCAGGCCAAGTTCAACCTGATGCAGGAGCTCGAGAAGATTCGCAACATCATCGCCCGCAAGCTGCCCGACGCTCCCCACGAGGTGCTGCTGGTGATCGACGCCACCACCGGTCAGAACGGCGTGCTGCAGGCTAAGGCCTTCCTCAAGTCGGCGGGCGTGACCGATGTGGCCGTCACCAAGATGGACGGCACAGCCAAGGGTGGGATCGCCTTCGCTATCGCCCAGGATATCGAGCGGCCCATCAAATATCTTGGCACCGGGGAGCGACTTGGCGACCTGGCGATGTTTGACGCCCAGAGCTTTGTGGATGCGCTGTTTGCTTAAGTCGGAGCGTTAGGCTTGCGGCGCCGGGTAGGCCAGGTGGGGTCCTGGCGTGCCACGGCGTCAGCCGCGAGCTGTGATCTGTGTTCTCTGTTAGTGTGAGTGGGGGACGGCCATGGCCGTGGAGTTTGTGCGATGCCCGAACTGTAAGCAGCGCCTTGCGCTGCAGCCGTATGTGATAGAAGGGGCGTTGGTGGTCTGTGCCAACGAGAAGTGCGGCACCAGCTTGCGGATCACGCGGCGCCGCCCGCTGCGGGTGGAAGCCGTGCCCGAGAGCGAGACCTACCACGTCGATTACCGGCCGGAGTCGTATGGCTAGGGCACAGCTCAAAGACCGCAGGGCGCAGGGGCCGGCCCCGCGGGTGATGCAGCTTGCTCGTGGCTTGGCTGTGCTGCTCTGCCCCCTGCTGCTCGCGGGCTGTATGTTGATCAGCGGCGAGCAGACGACGATCGACCTGCAGGCCGGCGGCGGCAATGTACTGACGACCTTTGTGAGCGCGGAAGGCTCAGAGGAGCGCACGCTCGATATCGGCGCGCCCGGCGCCGAGGTGCAGGTGATCGCCGTGGTCGAGGTCGACTCAGGCGATCTGGAGTTGAGCGTGCTCGAGCCCGATGGGGCGCTGGCCTTCGGCCTCTCCGCCCGGCCAGCCACCCAAGTCACCCGCTCCGGCGCCGTCTCCGCCGACGCCGAGGGCCGGGTGCGCTACCGCATACGAGCCCAAGGCGCCCGCGACGGCTCGTTCCAGCTCTTCGTGCAGCCGTAGGCAAGGTTCGTAACTCTGACATACTCTGGCGCCTGCTCTCGTGCCCTCAAGCTGAGAGCTTGAGGGCGCGGGTGCAGCAGCGCCGGTGTGCCAACTACGGACTACACCGTATGGCCTCCAGCTACCCTCGCAGGTCGCGGAGCCGGGCCGTGCCCAAGCGCTCGAGCCTGCTGCCGAGCCCGCCGCTGCTGAGCAGGTCGGCCACGGCGCGGTGGGGCAGCGCCACGAGCTCCATGGCTGTGAGGGCTACGACGCTCGCTTGGGGCGGCCCGCCGCTGAGCAATTCCAACTCACCGAACAGCTCGTCGGCGCCGAGGCGAGCCACGAGTCGGGAGGCGCCAGTCCCCTTCTCGGTGCGCTCCTGTGTGATCACCGCCGCCTCGCCCCGCAAGATCAGGAAGATCCGTCCGTTCGGCCGCCCCTGGCGGATCAGGAGCGTGCGGGCCGGGGCGCTCAGGCGCTCGGCGGTGCGCGCCAGGCCGCGCAGCGTCTCTCGGGGCAGATCGCGGAACAGCGAGGTTCGCTCTAGGGCGCGCATGGTCTCCAGCAGGGCCTGCCCCTCGGCGGCGTGGGGCGCCGCCCCGCTGAGTAGCCGGCCTAGCTCGGCGCGGCTGAGGTAGAGCAGCTCGCTATCGACGCTGGCGCGATAGGTGTAGGCCGACGGGCTACGGTCAGCCGCCCCGGCAGCCCCGAAGGTGTCGGCCCGATGCAACTCAGCTGCCACCTGCGAGCCGGCGCGGGCCGTGATCTCGCCAGCCTCGACGATCCAGAGCCCTGGCGGCGGCTCGCCTTGGGCCAGGAGCAGGGCGCCCGCGGGGACGCGGCGCGGCTCGAGGGCCTCGGCCAGCGCCAGCAACTCGGCATCGTCGCAGGCGGCGAACTGCTCCACCTGCCGCAGCAGCCGCAGGCGGGCGTTTTTCGCGTCGCCGAACGCCTTGGAGAGCTCCCGCGCCCATGGCGTGTTCGGAAAGCAGCGCCGGTCGGCGGCCTCGCGCTCCGGCCAGGGCAGGGCGTCGTAGGCGGCTTGGATGGCCCGGCGAGCGAAGGTGGCCCCCGCGAGGCTCTCGATCACACCCACGGCATAGCGCAGCACCTCGGCGTAGCGGCTGCCCTGGTCGTCGAGAGGGCTGGCGGCGAGCTCGGCCCCGATCCGCGCCTCCTCGCGATCGAGGGTGATCTGCCAGTTGGCAGTGGCGGCGAGCACATCCATCCGGTCGTCCAAGGCACGGGCCCGGCGCGAGCCGTGGTGGGCGCGGAGCAGGCGGTAGAGTCCGGCGTAGGTGTGGCGGAAGGCCCGCCGCAGGCGCTCCGCCTCGCCGGTGGCTGGCTCCAGAGACCAGCTCAACCCGCGAGGGGCCAGCTGTCGCAGCGCGACCACGTGGGAACACCAGGCTGCCGCCCAGAGCCCCGAGGCCAGCACAGCGACGGCCATAGCTGGCGGCGTGCCGCGCCAGGCCGGCAGCAGCTCAAGCAGGTACCCGGCCGTCTGCAGGGCGATGCCTAGCCAGAGCAGCAGCCAGCTCCAGAGCAGCCGCGAGTCGTGGAGACCAGCCACTTGGGGGAGCAGCAAGGCCAGAGCTACGGCGCTCGTATAGACGGGGGCGGCGTTCAGCACATGGATCGGGAAGGGGGCGCCGGGCTGCGCGGCTTGGAGCGGCCCGATCGTCATGCCTCCGGCCAGGAAGGCCAGGGCCATCAGCAGGGCGCTGCCAGCGAGCTCGGCCGGCGGCGCCTGGCGCAGGTCGTGGTCGAGCAGCGTGACGAAGCCGGCGAAGAGCAGGAGCGCGAAGCCCAGGTTCTCCAGGGCCGACCAGAGTGGGCTCAGCTTGGGCAGGATGAAGAAGCCGATCATGGCCAGGCACTCGATCACCGTCACTGCCAGAAAGCAATCGAGGGCCCTGGCTGCGGCGGCGCGCCGGTAGTCGTTATGCAGGGCAACCTGGGCGGCCAGGGCGGTGAGCCAGAGCAGCGGCGCGATGAGCGCCGTCTCCGCCGTGCGCCCGAAGCGCAGCGGGAGGGCGGCGAGGGCGAAGGCGAAGAGTGTGAGCGTGCCTGCGACGACGACGGGGCTGCGCCCGTAGCCGCGGCGAGCCAGCCAGATGGCCGCGGCCCGGATCAGCCCCCAGGCTCCCATGAGTAGGCCGAGGCCGAGCGGCACCACGACGCCGACGACGATCAGAGCGGCCAGAACCCGCTCTACCGCGCCGCCGCTCCAGAGGGCGCCGAGCACATCGGCGAGTTGAGCCCGCCAGAAGAAGAGGGCCAGCACGATCGCAAGGGCGGTGTAGATGGCCGAGAGCCCGCCGTAGAGCGTGAAGATGCGCTCCTCGCGGCTGAACGAAGCGAGGAGCGCGAAGTGAGCGTTGGGGGATGGCGCTGATGCGCCGGCCGTGCGCCGCTCGGTCCAGGCGCTGCCGAGCTTCTGCCAGAGCGGCCCGCTGATGAAGGCGAGGGCGCGGCGACGCAGGCTCGGCAGCCCTAGCCAGTCGCTCAGCATATAGTAGCCGTCGAGCTCCAGCAGCGGGTTGAGGTTGCAGAGCGCGGCGAGGTACGAGGCGACGGCGAGCTTGTAGGCGGCGGCGCCGGCCGGGCCAACGGGCAGCAGTGCCGCGGCGATCGCGGCGAGCGAGCCGACGGCGAGATCGCACACCGGCCCAGCCAGCGACGTGAGGATGCGGGCCCGTCGCCCGGCGAGCCAGATGTCGCTCGTGTCCACGAAGGCGGCCGGCAGCCCGTAGTAGATCATCACCCCGCCGCGGAGCACGCTGCGCCCGAAATGCTTCACGGTAAGGGCGTGTGCCAGCTCGTGGAAGGTGAAGGAGAGCAGCAGCGCGGCCCAGAGGGCCAGCAGGCTCGGCCCGGCGGCATCGGCGTTGATGACGGTATAGCCGCCCCCAGCCGCCCCGGCCGCCACCAACGCGAAGCAGCCGAGGCCGGCGATGGCGATCAGCGCGAGCAGTGCTAGGAAGGGCCGGGTGAAGAGCAGCCAGCCGCCGCCCCGATACAAGGCGCCGACGAACGTGTCAAGGCCGCTGATCGCAAATTCGCGCTGGCGCAGGCTGCTGAGCAACTGCTGCCCCAGGCCGTGGAGTGTGCGCGCCTCTAGGCGGCGCCGCAGCCCCCGGTAGATCCCCACGGCGGCTTCGTTCAGGAAGCCGTCGCGCCGCATGGTCTGCACGAGCTCCGCCACTGGCAGGAGTTGGCGGAAGCGGAGGAAGCCGTGGGTGGCCAGCTCGCCGACGCTGCGGGTGCCGTCCATCAGCTCCCAGAGCTCACGCTCCGCAGCGGTGAGCCGCAGGTAGCGCCCGGTGGGGCTGCGCAGCGCGATGTAGCGCTCGCCGCCATCGATCACTTCTTCCTCGATTACCTCCGCCGCTCGACGCGGCCGCTCCTGGGCGAGATCGGCGCGCCGCACGAGTGCCGCCCACACGCCCTCGGCGCCGGCCGGCCGCTCGGCGAGGCGGCGCGACAGCCCGGCGTAGAGCCCATTCGTCTGGGTATCGGCGGCCGCCCGTGCATTGAGATCAGCCCAGAGGCTGTGTTCAACAGGCCGTGGGGCGAGTATAGTACGTTCAGCGAGATTGGCGCGCATAGCTTGGGTTGCTCGCGGCGAGGGCTATCCTCATCCAATTCTCATCATGAAGTGAGAACTTTGGGGCAAAGCAAGTCGTCTTAGAGATTGAACGATAGCTGTAGCGTATCATACGGGGGAATATGGCAATGAACCAGCGGTCTCTCACCCTCAAAGCCGAGTTCCGCGTTTGGCAGGACGAGCGCTTCGGCCGGCTCTGGCGGGTGGCCTACCGCGACGGCGACGAGGAGACGGTCGTTAGCTTTCCCGACTCTGAGGCGCTCGGCGACTTCATTGCCGAGCAGTTCGGCGTGACCCTGCTCGATAACAACGACTCTCCCGCTCTCGCGGCGTAGCGCTCCGGAAGCTGGAACGAGCACGGCTCGGCCTCGCTCCAGCGCTATGCCGCTCAGTGGCCCACCAGCGGGAGGTGGGCCCGTTCCCGCAGATAGAACAGATCCAGCGGGATCGTGCCCAGATCCCCGGCGTCCTCCGGGTTGGGCGAGCTGCTGATCTGCAGCGCGCCAAGATAATGCCCGGCCGCCTCGGGATCATCGGCCAGCTCCCACGCGAGCGTCAGGCTGAAGCGCTCTCCCGCTTCCACGGCGGG
>DAOUGF010000389.1:0-2944 GCA_034429295.1 Chloroflexaceae bacterium | reverse complement strand
CGACGCCCGCCAGCGCCGAGGACGCCATCGTTGCATGCCCCTCTGCGCCAAGAGCGGGAGTAGCCCGTCGTGCCGACGACAGATGCCGCATAGCTTCGTGTCTTTCCTTTCGCGTCTTCCCTTAAGCGCTGCGCGCCACTTCGTAACGCCCACTTTCGCGAATTTCGCGATCCAAACGCCCTCCCCCGCAACGCCCGCGCAGCGGCCCGCCTTGACAGCGGGCCGATCAGCCCGTAGACTTGCCGCTGTCCCATCCGCCCCACCGATATCCGGGTGCGAGCTCATGAGCCAGGCAGCGCAGCAGGCGTGGTTCGGCGTCGCGGCTTATTCCTTCCCCTGTGGCTGCGGCTTTCTCCGCCGCGACGGGCGACCGGCGGTCGCGACCCCCCTCGACGCCCAGGGCCTGATCGCCCTCGCCCGCGAGCACGGGCTGCGCGGGGTCGAGCTCCCGCTCGCCGGCACGCTCCCCGACCTCTCCGACGCCACCCTCGACCGCCTGCGGGAGGCGCTCGCCGAGGCCGGCCTCAGCTTGGTCGTGGACAGCAGCATCATCGAGGTTGAAGCCCTCCGGGAGCTGCTGCCCCGCGCCGCCCGCGCCGGCGCCCGCATCGTTCGCGCCACCGTGAGCGGCATCCTCGAGGGCGCCAGGGGCGGCATCCCCGGCGGCTGGGAGGCCCACCTGGCCGAGATGTGCCGCCGCGTCGAGGCCCTGCGGCCCGACCTTGAGCGCCACGGGATCACGCTGGCCATCGAGAACCACCAGGACGCCACCTCCGACGATCTGCTGGCCCTCTGCGAGGCCGGCGGCGGCTATGTCGGCGTCACCTTTGATGTGGTGAACCCCCTCGCGGTGGGCGAGGAGCCCTTCGCCTTCGCCCGCAAGCTCGGCCCCCATATCCGCAATGTTCATCTCAAAGACTACCAGGTGACGGCCACTCCCTCCGGCTACCGGCTGGTGCGCTGCGCCCTCGGCGACGGCGTGATCGATTGGGCCGCCATGCGGGCCTTGCTCGCCGAGGTAGCGCCTGATGCGCCCCAACATATCGAGCTGGCCGCCCTCTACGCCCGCCACATCCGGATCTTCGAGGACGACTGGCTCGCCGGCTTCCCCGCCCGCGACGCCCGCGCCCTCGCGCCCGCCCTGCGCCTCCTCGCGCGCCACGCCCGCCCCGACAGCGAGCCCTGGCAGAGCCCCTGGGAGCTGGATGCCCCGGCGGACGAGGTCGCCCGCTGGGAGCGCGACCAGTTCGAGCGCAGCGTGCGCCACCTGCTCTCCCTGCCCTGAGGCGCTCGCCTCCGCCTGATACCACGAGAGACAGCAATGCCCTTCCCCCTCGATCAGTTTCGGCTCGATGGCCGGGTCGCCCTTATCCCCGGCGGCAGCGGCGGCCTCGGCCTGATCTTCGCCCGCGCCCTCGCCGGCGCCGGCGCCGCCGTTGCCCTCCTCGGGCGCCGGCTGGACGCCGCCCAAGCCGCGGCGGATGTCGTAGCCAGGGAGAGCGGCCGCCCCGCTATCGCCGTGGGCGCCGATGTGACCGACCCGGCCCAAGTGCGCGCCGCCGTCGAGCGCGTGCAGGCCGAGCTTGGCCGCCTCGACATCCTGGTGAACAGCGCTGGCGTGAATATCCGCAAGCCCACCCTTGAGTTCTCCCTCGACGATTGGCGCCAGGTGTTGGAGATCAACCTCACCGGCTCGCTGCTCTGCAGCCAGGCCGCCGCCCCCGCGATGATCGCTGCCGGCAAGGGCCGCATCATCATGCTCAGCTCGATGTTCGGCCTGGTCGGTATGCCCGAGCGCCCCGCCTACACCGCCGCCAAGGGCGGCCTGCTCCAGCTCACCCGCACCCTGGCGCTTGAGTGGGCCCGCCACGGCGTCACCGTCAACGCCCTCGCACCGGGCCCGTTCATGACCGAGATGAATCGCCCGCTGCTGAACAACCCGCCCGTCTACCAGTCCTTCATCGATCGCATCCCCCTCGGCCGCTGGGGCGACCCGGAGGAGCTCGGCGGCGCGATCGTCTTCCTCGCCTCCGACGCCTCCAGCTTCATGACCGGCGCCACGCTCACGATCGACGGCGGCTGGACGGCCCAGTAGACGTAATCTGCAGTCATATTAGGAGAGACGCTCATGGCACAGGGCACCCGCGTGGTGATGCCGCGCCCCTACGAGGTCACGACGGAGTCTTACGAGATCCCCCAGCCCGGCCCAGGCCAGCTTCTGGTGGAGAACGAGGCCAGCGCGATCAGCGCAGGGACCGAGCTCGCCGTCTACACCGGCGTCCACCAGTGGCTGAACGACCCGACCCGCACCTGGCCCCGCTTCCCCTTCGTTCCCGGCTACAGCGGCGTTGGTCGCGTGGCCGCGCTCGGCGAGGGCGTCACGGGCTTCAACGTAGGCGACCGCATCATCTACGAGGCGCGCCACGAGAGCCACGGCATCGTTGATGTGGGCAAGCGCGCTCTGGCGTTGCCAATCGCCGACCATGTGCCGCCGGAGATCGCCGCCTTCACCACCCTGGCCCGCTTCCCGCTCGCCGCCTTGGTGCAGGCCGGCACGCTCCTCGGCCAGTGCGTCGCCGTCTTCGGCCTCGGCATGATCGGCCAGATCACCTTGCGGCTTTTCAGCGCCGCCGCCGCCTTCCCGCTGATCGGGATCGACCCGGTGCCCCAACGCCGCGCCACCGCCGAGGTCACCCCCGGCGTCGCCACGGTCGATCCTGACGGCGGCGACCTGCGGGAGGCGCTGCGGGCGCTCAACCACGGCCAGCTTCCCGACATCGTCGTGGATGCCACCGGCTTTCCCAACACGGTGAACGCCGCGATGGATGTGGTGACCGACGGCGGCAAGGTGGTGATGGTCGGCAGCCCCCGCGGCATCGCCGGCGACGTCGACTTCTACTGGAACCTCCACGGCCGCTCGATCCAGCTGATCGGCGCCCACGGC
>DAOUGF010000388.1:0-2391 GCA_034429295.1 Chloroflexaceae bacterium | reverse complement strand
CCGAGGGAGCGCCGCATCCGGCTGAGACATCGTCATCGCGCGCGGCTCCTTCCTTTGCTTCGCTTGTGGTGGCCTTAGCCTACCACGTTTTGCGGCCGCGCCCACAGCGGGGCTGCCCCCTCCTGACCACCCCCAAGCAGGAGGGCCGTACTGTGCCGGCGCCCGGCGGCGTACCCATCTCATCGACGGGCAGAGCCATCCGCCTCGGCCGGCGACAGATCTGTGGTCGGGGTGGTGTGCGAGCATCGGTTGTGCCGCCGCCAAGCGCCCCGCCTTCCCGCTTGCCCTACGGCGGAGTGGCGCCGGCACGCCCGATCGTGCAGGGCGCAACCAGCGGACGACGGGCAGCGCCCTTCAACAGGTGTGACTTTTTCGTGGTTGTAGCGTAGTGCCTCGCCTTGAAAGGCGGCACAAGCCCTTCCTGATGCTGCACAGGTGCTGGCATGCACACAGACGCCGTTTGCCGCATCGGGAGGCTCTTCCAAAGCCCGCCGGCTCACCCGCATCCGCAAGGGCTTCTATACCCACCCGTGACCGGAGCTCCCATCAGCGCCGTCGGCCTTCCGAAGAACGCTGAGCCGCTCCCTGCACTCCTTCTGGGAGCCATTCGTGAGCAGCAGCGCGCTCGCCGCCCTGAGCGAGCGACGCGCCGACACATCACCTCGCCGACAGGCATCGCTTCGGCTACGACGACAGCCACACCCGACCCCTCGCCACAGCAACGGCTACGACGCCTGCCACACCTAGCCCATCACTCACGCGTACCGCCGAGACTCCAACGACTCCTACCCCAAGTCCGTCGCTCACAGCGACCGTAGAGCCTTCGCCAACCAGCAGTCCTCACCAACCAGCAGTCCCTCACCAACCAGCAGCCCTTCGCCAACCAGCAGCCCTTCGCCGACGGCGACCACCCTCCCGATGGCTTGTGCTGCGTTCTACCCGATCGCCATCAGCGCCGCACTGATGGACGGTCTCGCCTTCGCCAATCCTGGTGATGTGAACCCGCCCGACGGGCAGATTGACTACGGATGGCGGGTGCTCAGCGAGGGGCCGTTCGCCGGCCACACTATCCGCCGCGTGTCTATCACCGCTGGTGCCATCGGACGGCTGCAAGCCGCCTTCCTGCGCTGGAAAGAGCATGTCGACGCCAATGGCAACGCCGCCTCCAGCGCGGCCGCCCTCCGAGCCTCTCTGACGTTCCCGGGCAACCTCCATGCGGGCATTGAGGAGGCGCCGTGGCCTTCTTCTCCCGCTCCTCCAGATTACCCGGCGCTGCCAGGCCAACTCAACAACGGCGACAGGATCTGGGGCGGCTCCACTTCCCCAGTGGGGCTCGACTCGATCTTGGAGGACCACATCGCGAACGGGCGCACGCTGCTCCTGCCAATTGTCGACGAGGAGTATGGCTTGAGTGTAAGTCGCCGCTTCAGGCAGCAGGACGTCGGCAGCTTCGTGCTGATGAGCTATAGCAGCGGCCGCGAGCTCGAGCTGGAGCTGATCGCCCTCGGCGCTGTGCCAACAGAGAATCTCTGCTACCCACTCCCGTAGCCACGGGCTCCGCACAGGCAGCTGGTTGTGGATGCCCGTTTGGCGCAGGAGACCGCTGCTCTCAGGCGGCGAGATCCTGCAGCTCAGAGGGCGAGGGCTCATCGCCCAAGCGCACGCCCACATCCTCCACCGCCACCCCCACGTCCATCAATAGCTTGAGCGCGATAAAAGGGTAGGCGTACGCCTGGAAGCCAAACATAGCCGCGATCGCACCACCGAAAACTGCGCCGTAGAGCACACAGCCCCGGCGCATGCCGGGGAGCATCCAACGCTCAGCCTGGGCCTGGCTCACCTGCCGCAGCAGCAGCAGATCGGCAAGCAGCGCCAGCACCTGCACGGCGACAAACACCGGTAGACTCGCCACCAGCGCCCGCCACGTCAGCGCCAAGTCGATGGTCCGCGAGAGAAAGAAGGCGCTAAAGATGGCGCCGGCGAGGGTGAAGCCGCCAGTGAGGAGCAGGAAGCCCTGGATGGCCTCGGCCCGGTTCTGGCTCCTCCCGCTGCTGGTCTGGAGCCGGGTGGGCGCAAGGAGTCGTAGGCGTAGCGCCGTGATCCCCACCAGCAGAGCTGTCTCGACGATATAGACCGCCATCGTCGTCTCAGGCGGCCAGCCACCAAAGAAGAGGCCGGTCAGGGGCACGGCATTAATCCCCAAGCCAGACAGCACCGGCACACTCGCTCGCGTCAGCTTCCCTACACCCATCACGCCCCCTAGCAATCGGCAACGCTCATCCTCGCTAGTGCAATTACAGGCGGCCTTTTTTTGCCATGCCGCCTGGCTCTCTGGGTCTGTGAGGCTCTCGCTGTACGGACTACCGACTACGGACTACGCTGTACGGGCTC
>DAOUGF010000387.1:0-3440 GCA_034429295.1 Chloroflexaceae bacterium | reverse complement strand
GCCGATCGTGATCGAGGCCCGCCGCGGCCCCACGGCCGAGCCCGGCGAGGGGTGGAGCGACTGGGCGGAACTGCCCCTGCCGCCAGGGGGCGAGTATGTGCAGTGGCGCGCTACGCTGCGGCGGAGCGATGGCGAGCTGCCGCTGCTGCGAGGCGTTACCCTGACCGCGAATGGCGAGACGGTCGGATGCTCGCGCCGGCCACTAGCGGCGGCGGCCGAGCCGCGCTTCCGCATCGTCTACGAGCGGGCGGATCACCCTGAGCTGCGGGATCTGTGGGCTGAGGAAGGGCTGCAGGCAGTCGTCACCGGCCTGGAAAGCGACCTGGCGCGGGCTGCGGCGCTCTGCAGCTGGGTCAACGCCCAGTGGATCCACAACAACAGCTACGATATCTACACCCCATGGCGGGCGGCGACGATTTTGAACTGGCAGCGGGCGCGCCGTGGCCACGGCAGTAGCTCGGTGACCGGCTTCTGCGTGCACTTCGGCGTCGCCCTGGCCCAGCTCTGCACGGCGGCGGGGATGGCGGCCAGGGGCGTGGTGCTCGGCCAGCGCTCCAGCCAGGGCATGGACGGCCACTTCGTCTGCGAGGTCTTCTGCCGCGAGCTGCAGAAGTGGGTGATGTTCGACCCTGACTTCGACTACCACTTCACCCACCGGGATGTCCCGCTGAGCGTGGCTGAGATCGGCCAGCTCTGGCGTGCTGGCGCCGCCGCCGAGCTGCGGCTCGTGGTGGGCGCCTCCTTCGGGCGCAACCCGGCGGGCCCAGAGTGGCCCATGGCGCACGTGACCCAAGGCGGCTATAGCTGGTTTGGCTTGCCACTGCGCCAGGACTGGCTGAGCCGGCCGGATCTGCAGCCGGTGAGCCACGGGGCGCTCAACTACCACGAGGCAGAGATCGTCTGGTGCAGCGCGGAGCCGGAGCACCGACGCATCTTTCCACTCGTCACCGCTGACCTGCGGGATCTGTACGCCCCGCCGCAGCGATAGGCGCGGAGCGCAAGAATACCCCCCGCAGCGCAATTCCAGCGGATGGAAGCGCCGGTGGGCCGCGGCTATACTCGTGTGCACAGCATCAATCAGGCTAACGGAGGAGTGCGGAGTGTCACTTGAACGCTCGCGCGTGCCGCTGCCGATCCGCGAGCTGGCTGGCGTCGATCGACGCAGCTGGCCGGTGACGGGGGGCGTGCCATTCGCTATGGGGCAGATCCGCAGCGCCAGCGAGGTGCGCTTGCTCGACCAGGGCGGCTACGAGCACCCGGCCCAACTGCGCGCCCTGTCACGGTGGCCCGACGGCAGCGTGCGCTGGCTGCTGGTCCACTTCCAGGCCGATGTCGCGGCCCAACAGACGGCGATCTACTACCTGGAGCCGGTCGCCCCGCAGCGCGAGCCTGCCGCGGGGATCTCAATCGCCGAGACCGGCGCGGGGCTAGAACTCTCGACAGGGGCGCTGCGCGCCCAGTTGAGCTCAGGCGGCGCCGGGCTCCTCGGCGCGCTGCGCCTCGGTGACAGCCAGGTGGTCGGCCATGGGCTGGAATTCACCATCGAGGCAGGCGGCGAGCGCTACAGGGCCGGCGCCGACGTGGATGCGCGTTGGGAGCTGCGGGAGCATGGGCCGCTGCGCGCCGTGCTGGTCGCCCGCGGCCGCCATCGCGGCCCCGCTGGCGCGCTGATGGACTTCGAGGTGCGCCTACAAGCCTTCGCTGGGCTGCCCTGGGTCGAGCTGGAGTACACTTTCATCAATCGCGAGGAGGCGGCGGAAATCAGCGTCGACGCCATCACGGTTGAGCTGCCGATCGGGCTGGCGGGGGCCAGCCGGCGGGGGCTGTGCGGCGCCTTCGAGGATCTGTATGAGACAGCCGCGCCTTTTGTGATCTGCCAGGACCGCCCGGCGCACGCCCACGGCGGCTTCCGCACCGCTCGTATCGAGACACCGGAAGGCAGGGTGATCGATGGGCCCTGCGAGGGCTGGCGCGATGTGACCTCGCCGCAGCACCGCGCCCGCTGGGAGTGGATCGAGCTGACGCCCTGGCAGGCCCACGGCTGGGCCACGGTGAGCGACGGTGCTCACAGCCTGTCGCTGCTGGTACGCGACTTCGCCCAAATGTACCCCAAGCGCCTGGCCGTCAGCGGCGAGCGCATATGTCTGGAGCTTTGGCCTCGCTCCGCCGGTCCGCTGCGGCTCTACCAGGGGCAGGCGCGTACCCACAGCATGCTGATCGCGCTGGGGCGGGGCGACTGCGTCGCGGCCGGCGCGAATCGCCTGGCAGTCGCCTACGACACGCCCCTCTACCCGATGCCCACGCCCCACTGGCTGGCGACGAAGGCCCTCGGCGACGTCTTCCCCTACCGCCCTGAGCGCTACCCCGGTATCGAGGCCGCCCTCCGCGACGAGTTCTACTCGTGGTATCTTAACAGCCAGTGCCAGGGCATGCTCGACTACGGCGACTACATGCAGGTTACCAGCGGCCCCCGCGCCGGCTTCATGGGCAACAACGAGCACGACACGATCCAAGCTCTTCTGCTCCAATACGTGCGCACCGGTGAGGCCGACTACCTCGGCAGCGCCTCGGCCTACGCCCGCCATGTGATCGACGTCGACCTCATCCACCACTCCAGCTATCCCCACGAGCGCGGCGGCGTCCGCGCCCACGGCCAGCGCCACCTGCTCTACGAGACAGCCTTCACTGCCGACGGCCCGCTGCAGACCTCGGTGGACACCGGGCACCAATGGGTAGAGGGGCTGCTGAGCTACGCCTTCATCAGCGGCGACGAGCGGGCGCTGGAGGCAGCGCTCAGCATCGGCGACTGTCTGCTGCGGTTGATCGATCTCGGCTGGTGCCGCCCGGAGCCGGGGCCGCGCAATAGCGGCTGGCCGCTGATCGCGCTCGCCGCCCTGGCCGAGGCCACTGGCGAGCCCCGCTTCCTGGAGGGTTGCCGCACGATCGTGGAGCAGGTGGCGCCCGCCCAGGAGCCGGCCGGCTACTGGCCGATCATGATCGGCTTCCGCCCCGCCTTCTGCCCCTGGCAGAACACGGTGCTGATGGCCGGCCTCGCCCGCTTCCACCAGCTCTCCGGCGACGCGCTCGCGAGGCGGCTCTTCCTGAGTGGTATGGAGACCATCGTCGAGCAGGGCCGGCTCCCCGATGGCACCTTCTTCTACGTGGACGCGCCGGAGTATCGCTGGAGCTACTACTCGGGGATCGTGCGCGAGCCTTTCGGCTACGCCTACCATCTCACGGGCGACAAGCGCTATCTGCTGGCCTGCCTCCACCGGCCCGAGCGCTGGTTCTGGGCGACTAGCCCGGGAGGGGGCAGCGCAAACGGCAACCATATCTCGAACTGGCGCGGCCATCTGCGGCTCTTCTACTGGGCGGACCGAGCCGGTCTGCTTGAGGATCTCGACTACTGAGCCTGCGGCTCGCCCCCGCCCCAGGAAGGG
>DAOUGF010000386.1:0-3427 GCA_034429295.1 Chloroflexaceae bacterium | reverse complement strand
GGCGACCAGGATCTCGGCAACGGTGCCGGTCTCGAGGAGGAAGCGCAGCTCGGCGCTGCGCGCGGGCAACACACGGCCGTCGGCCACAACCCGCGGCACAGGCTCGAGGGCGGCCGGGTCCGGCGTCGGGGTGGGCTCGGGGCTACCGAAACTGCAGGCGGCGAGGAACGACAGGGCGAGGAACAGGGCGGGGCGGAGAAGGGCTACAGCGCGGGGGAGCATCGTGGACCTCCACAGCGCCGCCACTTGGGCCGGCGCATGCGGGCGGCGGCGCGGCGTTGGGCGCCCGTCGTCGTCCAGGACGATTGCTCAGACAATCATACACCCTCGAGGCGGCGGGCGCATCGTCCTCGGTAAGGATATACGTGCTGCAGGTTGCGACGACCGACGACCGACGACCGCCCGCGGCACTCCCACTCGCAGCTGCCCGACGGTGGTCGGTGGTCGGTCGTCTGTCGTCTTCTCGCTGCAAAGCTGCCTTCCGAACCGCCCATCGAGTGAGCTGGCACGCCGGTTGATAGCTACGCCTGCGGGGACGAAGGCGAGAGAGGAGGGCAGCAGTGCCGACCATCGGCTATCACGCGTCGCACGAGCAGTTTGCGCCGGGCGAGCTTCTGGACTATGTGCGGGCCGCCGAGGCCGCCGGCTTCACAGCGGCGATGTGCTCGGACCACCTCTACCCGTGGAGCGGGCAGCAGGGGCAATCCGGCTTCGCTTGGGCTTGGCTTGGGGCCACCTTGCAGGCCACCGAACTGCCAATGGGCGTCTTTAACGCGCCGGGCTACCGCTACCACCCGGCGATCATCGCCCAAGCCTGCGCTACCCTGGCCGCCATGTACCCTGGCCGCTTCTGGATCGCCGTGGGCAGCGGCGAGGCGCTCAACGAGTATGTCACCGGCGAGGACTGGCCCGACAAGGCGGCGCGCAATGCTCGCCTGAAGGAGTGCGTGGATGTGATGAGGGCCCTCTGGGCCGGCGAGACGGTGAACCATCGCGGCCACGTGACGGTGCGCGAGGCGAAGCTCTACACCCGCCCGGCCGAGCCCCCCAAGATTATCGGTGGGGCGCTGACGCCGGCCACAGCCGAGTGGATGGGCGGCTGGGCCGACGGCCTGGTGACGGCGAGCGCGCCCATGGAACAGCTACGGCAGATCGTAGAGGCGTTCCGCCGCGGCGGGGGCGCCGACAAACCGCTCTACCTCCAGGTGAAGCTCGCCTATGGCCCGAGCGACAAGGCGGCCCGGCAGGCGGCCTACGAGCAGTGGCGCACCAACATCTTCCCTAGCTCCGTCCTCGCGACCCTGCGCAGCGTCGCCGAGTTCGAGGCCACGGCGACCCACGTGCGCCCCGAGGATATGGACCGCTTCGTCCACATCTCAGCCGACCTGGGGCGGCACCGGGCCTGGCTGGCCGAGTACCTGGACTTGGGGTTCGAGCAACTCTTCCTGCACAATGTCACCCGGGAGCAACGGGGCTTCATCGAGGCCTTTGGCGCGGAAGTGCTGCCGGCGCTCAAGGGCCGCTAGCCGGAGAAGAGCGCCACCATCGTGCCTGCCGCGGGCGGTCGTTTGTCGTAGCCGGTCGTCTCCCTGGGCGGCGTGTTATAATGGCCGAAGATTGGCGCACACCCGTGCGAGGAGGGGATGAACGACGAGGAGCGGCTGCTCAACCCAAAGCCCGACAGCGACGACCAGCAGGTCGAGAAAAGCCTGCGCCCGCGCAACCTGGCCGAGTTCATCGGTCAGGAGAAGGTGGTTGACCAGCTGCGGATCGCGATCGCGGCGGCGAAAGCCCGCGGCGAGCCGCTTGATCACACCCTGTTCTATGGGCCACCGGGCTTAGGCAAAACCTCGCTCTCGAACGTGATCGCGAACGAGATGGGGGTGAAGATCAAGATCACCAGCGGCCCGGCGATCGAGCGCACCGGCGACCTCGCCGCCATCCTCACCAACCTGCAGAAGAACGACGTGCTCTTCATCGACGAGGTGCACCGCCTCAACCGGGCCGTGGAGGAGGTACTCTACCCGGCGATGGAGGACTTCGCCCTCGACCTGATCGTGGGCAAGGGCCCGAGCGCCCGCAACCTGCGGCTCAAGCTGCCCCACTTCACCGTGATCGGCGCCACCACGCGCCTGGCTTTGCTCACCTCGCCGCTGCGCGACCGCTTCGTGGCCCCGCACCGGCTGGAGTTCTACTCCGACGAGGCCATGCAGGAGATCGTCACCCGCTCGGCCCGCATCCTCGGCATGCCGATCAGCGCAGAGGGCGCGCTGGAGATCGGGCGGCGGGCGCGGGGCACACCGCGCATCGCCAACCGGCTGCTGCGGCGCGTACGTGACTACGCCCAGGTGGTGGCCGACGGCCAGATCACCCTGGAGGTGGCGCGAGCAGCGCTAGCCCAACTCGAGGTGGACGAACTCGGCCTCGACGAGAACGACCGGCGGCTGCTACGGGCGATCATCGAGCTGTTCAACGGCGGGCCGGTTGGCCTCAGCACGCTGGCGGCCGCCCTGGCTGAAGAGGTGGACGCCATCGAGGACGTCTACGAGCCCTTCCTGCTGCAGCTCGGCTTCCTGCAGCGTACCCCGCGCGGGCGCATCGCCACCCGCCGGGCCTACGCCCACCTCGGCATCCCCTACGTCGAGCGCCACCCGCCGCCGGACGAAGGTGGGCCGCAGCAGGGGCGACTGTTCTAACACAAAAGCGACGCCCCGCTGGGGCGTCGCTCTGTGTACCTGCCTAGCGGACGGCTACGCGCTCGGCGCGTCGTCCCGCTTCTGCTCCGCATCAATGATGATCGTACCGGGCTGAGGCAGCGCGGGCCGCGGCGCCTCGCGGCGGCGGCGCACCAGAGCCGCGCCACCGTTGTTGCGGGACACCACGCTGGCGAAGCCGAAGGCGGGGCGCTCCTTCTTCGCGCTGATCGGCACGTAGGGGTGCTCGGCCTCGACCCGCTCGAGGATCTCCTTCACATCGATGTCGGTCAGCTCGTTGCGCATGATCAGCGCCTCGGCGATCGCGATCACCGCCTCGCGGTTCTGGTCGATCAGCTGCTTCACTTGCGCATACTGCTCCTGCAAGACCTTCTCAACCCGATCCCTGAGCGCGCCATCCGGGGTGCTAATGCCATTAATCGGAGCATAGGAGAAGAGGCTGTCGCCCATGCCGTAGTAGCCCAGCATAGCGATACCTACCATCGTTGCAATCGCCAGGTCGCCGGTGACGCCGCTCATCTGGATGCCCAGGAACAGCTCCTCGGCGGCGCGGCTGCCCAGGCTGATCTTGATCCGGTCGAGCAGCTCGTCCTTGGTGCGGGTGTGGATCTCCTCCTCGGGCTTCCAGGCGGCGAAGCCTAGCGCCGAGCCGTGGCGGATGATCGTCACCTTGGTGAGGCGCTCCTTCTTGAGCAGCTTCACCATCGCATAGG
>DAOUGF010000385.1:0-3767 GCA_034429295.1 Chloroflexaceae bacterium | reverse complement strand
CCCGCCTCGGGCCGGCGCTGCGGGCCGTCGTCCCACGCGAGCCGTAGCTCGACCCCTATGTGGTCGGAGAGATAGCCCGCGCGGCCGCCGGTCAGGGGCAGTCGCCGATCTAGGCAGTAGCCGCTTCGCACCGTCAGGCCGGGCAGGGCCGGCAGCCGGAGCATGGTGAAGTCGATCGGCATGGCGAGCCGCGCCGGCAGGCCCGGCGGCAGCCGCAGCGTCGGCCGCGGATCGTCGGCCAGCGGGTCGTACATGCCGCTCGCCTCCAGGAACTCATCGTAGAGCCAACTCCCGCGGGGGATGTTGAAGTCGCCGGCGGCGACAACCAGCGCATCGGCCGGCTGCGCCCGCACGATCTCCGCGAGCTGCAGCAGCTGCCGGCGCTCGATCTCCGCGTAGCGGCCGCCCTTGCCCCAGCGCCCCAGATAGTTGGCGTTGAGATGGGTGTTGAGCACGACGACCATCCAGCCGCCCACCGCCAACTCGGTGAGCAGCACCCCTTTGTGGAGCGCCCAATCCATCAGCGCGGGCGGGCTCACCACGGAGCGCTCGCGGTAGAGGATGAACTCCTGCCGCGCGATCGGCGCCAGCGCCAGCGTCAGCAGCCCGCCCTTCGGGGCGTAGAGGAACGGCTCCGATGCGCTCGCGCCGTAGGCCGTGCAGGCCGCGGTCAGCAGCCGGGCGTAGGCGTGGGTCTGTACCTCCTGGAGGCAGACCACATCGTACGGGCTCTGGTTCAGCTCCCGCGCAAGTGCGAGCAGGCGTGGCCGCGTGGCGAAAGTCGGCACGCCGAAGCAGTTCAGCGTCAGGAGCGAGAACTGAGGCATCGGTTAGCGCCCAGTCGTCGCCGCAGCGCGGGATCGCTGCCGCTCAGCCGCCTCGTCGGCGCGCGCGTGCTCGTGCAGGCCCCAGAGGTTCAGCAGGGCCGCCAGGACAGCCCCGGCGCTATCGAGTATGATATCGGTGATCGTATCGAAGAGGCCGGAGACGATCTGCTTCGGGGTGAAGAAGTCGGCCACCCACTCGGCAACCTCCCACAGCGCGCCGATCGCGATCCCCAGACTCGCGATCATCACCACGAACAGCACGCGGTGGTCGTAGAAGCTCGCCCTCAGCCCGTTGTAGAGCAGATAGCCGCAGGCGAGGGTGATGGCGAAGATCGTGTAGAAGTGGGCGATCTCATCGTACGGCCCGGGCTGGTTGAACAGATCCCACGCCCAGCCGCCTGCACAGATCAGCGCGGCGATGACGAACAGCAGGTCGAACAGGCTCGGCAACCTGCGCTCAAAGGCAACGAACAGATACGACGCCAGCAGAAAGCCGGCCAGCGAGGCCGCCGCGAACCAGTCGCCCCGCAGCAGCACCACCAGAATGGCGACGCCCAGCAGCGCTTGGCCCGCCCAGGCCGCGACCCGATACCCTCGCCAGTCCATGTCCCCCATGTCATCTCTCCCATAGCGAGCACGCGCCGCCTGCTGTGCAAGTCCCGCGCCATAGCATACACGACATGGCGCCCCTCAGGGAGGCACGTTATGGCAAGATCGCTCACCTGCCTGCTGCTCCTGATCGCCTTCAGCGCCTGCGCGGCTCCACCCGCGGCCCTCGCGCCGACAGCCACCCCCTCTCCCGCACCGACGAGCCTGCCCACAGCGTCACCGCAGCCGCTGCCGAGCGCCACCCCCGCGCCCACGGCCACGCCGGAACCCACAGTCACGCCAGAGCCTTCTGTCACGCCGGAACCCACAGCTACGCCGGAGCCCACGGCCACACCCACGCCCGACCCGGTGGCAGGGCTGACGATCCCCGACCTGCGAGCGCTCACCTACGGCGAGGGTGAGATCAGCATCGGCGCCGTCTACAACCGCGGGCCGGGCTACACCAGCTATCGGATCAGCTACCCGTCTGCCGACGGCCTACGGCTCACCGGGCTGCTCCACGTGCCAGACGGCGAGGGGCCATTCCCGCTGATCATCGCAAACCGCGGCCATATCGACCGCGAGCGCTACCAGCCGGGGATGGACAGCCGCGCCTTCAGCGACTACTTCGCGCAGCGGGGCTACCTCGTGGTGGCGCCCGACTATCGCGGCTACGCTGGCGGCGACGATGGGCCGAACGCCTTCTACACCGGCTACTATATCGATATTCTCAGCGTTATTCCACTGGCCCAGCGCCTGCCGATGGCCCGCCCCGGCCCGGTCGGCATGTGGGGCCACAGCCGGGGCGCCTCTGGCACCGTGGCCGCGATCACCGTCAGCGACCAGATCGCCGCCGCGGTGATCTACGCGCCCGCGCCCGCCGATCTCGCCGTAGACTACGCCCGCCGCCTCCGCCAGAGCGGCGGCAACCCCGGCTCCGACACCTTCCCCTTCCCACCCGAGGCCAACCCCGACGCCTACGCCCGCGTCTCCCCGATTAACTATTTCGATGCCGTCCAGGCCGCGGTGATGCTGCACCACGGCACCGCCGACACCACCGTCGACGCCTCAGCCAGCGTGGCCATCGCCGACGCCTTACGGGCCGCCGGCAAAGAAGTGACGCTCTATCTCTACGAGGGCGGCCCCCACACCCTTCGCGACGCCCAGGAACGCCTCTACTTCGAGCGCACCCTCGCCTTCTTCGAGGAGAAACTGAGAGGGGAGTGAGGAGCCTGCCAGGATCGCCTCACTCCTCACTCCCTGCCCTTCACTCCCCGCTCACTTCCCCACCAGCGGCAGCCGCAGGTCGGTTCTGACGAAGCCACCGGGCAATGGTCGGAACTGCGCGCCGTCCTCGCTACCGGCCGTCGCGCCGCCGGGGCCACCGCCGACCACCTCGGCGAGATAGTCCTCCAGCATCGTCGCCCAGGCGCTGTCCCGCGGAATGCCTGCCGGCCCGTACAGGTAGCTCTCCACGAGCGCTGGCTGGCCGCCGAGCCGGTCGCCACTCGGGAAGAAGATCCCCACCCCCGAGGCGCCGGTCAGGTTCAGGGGCGCGCCAACCAGACCGCGGCCGGAGCGCTGCACATTGGCGATCACCGGCGTGCGCGCCTGGTCTGTGAGCAGAGCCACAAGCTCCTCGGCAACCTCCTGCACGCTCTCCGGCACATCCGCAGCGGCCCTGAGACGCACAGCCAGGTCCCGCAGGTCGAGCAGCGCATCCTCCTCGGCGGCTACACTGCCGCCCGCCGTCGCCAGCCGGTCTTGTCGTCCGTTGCCCGACGTGTCGTAGGCGAAGGTTGCTGCGCGAACGCTTGCCAGCGCCGGGCGCGCCGTGGCCGCGTCGCTGCTCAGCGCGCCGCTGAGCGCGAGCGCGAGCGCCTCCACACCCTCGGCCAGCGCCTCAACCCGGCTCAGATCATAGGCCGCCATACTCACGGCCAGGCGCCCATAGTCGCTCGCGGTGTCGCGATACGCGGCCGGCACGCCCATGGCCACCGAGGTCGCGCCGCCCAGGCCAGGGCCTGCCAGGAGCGGCATCAGTCGCTCGAGCGCCCCCAGCTGCCAGACCTGGTCTGTGGGCGCCGCCATGTAGTAGGCGAAGGGCGCGGTCGCCCGCAGCGCCTCGATGGTGCCGAGATTCGGCGCCTGGTAGATCACCAGATCGAGCTTTTCGGAGCCTCCCAGGCCGGCGGCGCTGAAGGCCTCCTGAAGCTCCTGGAGCGAGAGGGTCGGCCCACCGTCGGCGCTCTCGTCGAGAGCCAACTCACCCGCCGCCTGGCCCGGCGCGATGAGCAGCAGAGCCGTGTGGGCTGCCGTGTAGCGCTCCCGGCCCCACGCGATAAAACTCGC
>DAOUGF010000384.1:0-5091 GCA_034429295.1 Chloroflexaceae bacterium | reverse complement strand
CACGCTCACCATCGGCCCGCGGCCCGGCGGAGGGACCCTGGTCGAGGCGCGAGTGCCGGAGCGCGGGAGGGATTCAGTGACAGGGTGACAAGGGGACAAGGGGACAAGGGGACAAGGGACAAGGGGACACCTATCGGCAACCGTCAGGATGTCCCCTTGTCCCCTAGCCCGGGTCGCAAGACGAGGCGAAGCCTCTGCAAAGCGAGGGCGATCACCTTGTCGCGAGCGAGCGCAGCGAGCAAGCTACGCGCTCGGGCTGCTCTCCAAGGGCAGAGCCTCGGGCGCGCCGAAGCGCACCTCGAGCACCCCATTGCGGAAGACGGCGCGAGTGGCGGGGCGCTCGGCCAGCGCCAGCGGCAGGATCATATCGCGGCGGAAGTTGCCGATCTCGATGAATAGCTCGTCGCCCCGCTTAGTCATCGCGACCTTGCCAATCTCAACGTGGGGCAGTGGCAGGCGCATCACGTAATCGTCGCCCTCGCGCAGGATCTCCTGCGTCTTGCCGCGGAACTGTACCTTCACCGGGTCGATATCGCCGAACAGCCCGCGGCCCACCTCGGCGAGATCCTCCACCCCGGCCAGATCGCGGGGGAAGTGAGGCGCCTCCCAGATCGGCAGCGGCGCGAAGATGTCGTGGACCATCTTGCGGTAGCCCTGCTGGATGCGGGCGAGCTCCTTCATAAACTCGCCCTCGGCGGCCTCGACGGGCAGCACGCGGTTGAGCACCACGCCGTCAACCGGGTAGCCAAAGAGCGCGAGGTAGGTGGCGGCCCGCTGGGCCTCCTTGATCACCATGCGCTCCGGGTTGACTACCAGGCGGTACGAGCTGATCTCCGGGTCGGTGAGGGTGGCCCGCAGGGCTTCCACGCCCTTGGTGAGGCGCTCCAAGCTCGCGAACATGTCGGTGACGGGGATGAGCTGCTTCACCAAGGGGCGGGCCGCCTTGAGCGTCTGGGGCTCCCAATCCATCACGCGGGCGGCGTACCACTGGAAGGTCTCGGGCATCGTGAGCAGGCGCACCGTCTCGCCAGTGGGGGCCGCGTCCACCACCACCACGTCGAACTCGCCCTCGCGGGCTTGGCGGCGGATGTGGAGCAGGCTGACAACCTCCTCCATGCCAGGGATGATCGCCAGCTCCTCGGCGGCGACCTCGTCCACGCCCTTGCGGCGCAGCAGGGTCGAGAGATAGCCTCGCAGCTCGCCCCAGTGCTGGCGCACCTCGTCGAGCACGTTGATCTCCTGGCCCCAGAGCCGATCGGAGAGCTTGGTGGGCAGCGGGCCAAGGGGCGCGTCGAGGGCGTCGGCCAGGCTATGGGCCACGTCGGTGCTCACCACCAGGGTGCGATAGCCGAGCTCAGCGGCGCGGACCGCCGTGGCTGCCGAGATGGTGGTCTTGCCGACGCCGCCCTTGCCGAGGTAGAGGATCAGCCGCATCGGAGCGTTCCTTTGCTACAATCTAAGCGCCGGCCAGAGCCGGCGGAGGCGTTCATGGTGCGGGCGCGAGAACCCTTCGTGCGAACTACAGCAGGAGCTGCGCCAGGGTCCCGACCCCGAACATAGGACGCACCGGATATTCTAAGTGTTGCGTCAGGGCGCGTCAAACACCGTTGACAGGCCGCAGCGGAGCGTGATACCCTTGCGAGCGCTTACCATAACAGAGGAGCGCGTGTGCTTACCGATCTGTACCTGATCCGCCACGGCCAGCCGATCCTGGCCCCCTCCATCCCCTACAACACCCTGCCGGGCCCCGATCTCTCCGAGCAGGGCCGCGCCGAGGCGGCCCAAGCCGCGGCCTTCCTCGCCGACAGGGGCGTGGAGCGGCTGCTTGGCTCGCCCTTCGCCCGCGCCGCCCAAACGGCCGAGCTGCTCGCGGAGCGACTCGGCCTGCCGCTCACCCTCACGCCACTGCTGCAAGAGCATGGGCCTGGCGAGAGCTTCGAGCAGGTGCGGGAGCGCATGCGCGAGCTGTTGGCCGCCGCCCAGGACGCGCCCCACGCTCGCATCGCCATTGTGGCCCACGGCTCACCTATCCGCGCGGCATTACTTGAGTTAAGCAACGATAAAGTTGACTTGAGCAAGCATGTCTACGCGGGGGGCAACCCGGCGCCCACCTGCGGCATCTGGCATGTGCAGTTTCTCGACGAGCACACCAGACGGTTCGAGCTGGTCTTTAAGCCGGTGTGAGGGGGTTTGGATCGCGAAGTTCGCGAAAGGTAGCGTTACGAAGTGGCGCGCAGCGCTTAAAACGCGAAACGAAAGCGCGAATGGGCGAAAGAGAAGACGCGAAAGGAAGCGCGAAAGGAAGCGCGAAAGGAAGCGCGAAAGACGTGATTCCTGAGGGGCTCATTGCGGCGCTGCGGGCGGCGCGCCATGTGGCTGTGCTCACCGGCGCGGGGGTGAGCGCCGAGAGCGGCATCCCCACCTTCCGCGACGCGCAGACGGGGCTCTGGGCCCGCTACAGCCCGGAGGAACTGGCCTCGCCCGAGGCCTTCCGCCGCAACCCCAAGCTGGTCTGGGAGTGGTACGCCTGGCGTCGCCGGCTTGTGGCCGAGGCTGAGCCAAACGCCGGCCACTACGCCCTCGCTCGGCTGGAGCGGCTCGTCCCGCGGTTCACGCTGATCACGCAGAATGTGGACGGGCTGCACCGCCGGGCCGGCTCGACCGACCCGATCGAGCTCCACGGCAGCCTTGCCCGGGCGCGCTGCTCCGCCGAGGACACGCTGTACGACACCTGGGATGAGGGCGACGAGCTGCCGCCTCGCTGCCCGGCCTGCGGCGCCTACCTGCGGCCCGACGTGGTCTGGTTTGGGGAGTTGCTGCCGCAGGCGGCGCTGGCCCGCGCCTGGGAGGCGGCCCGCTCCTGCGACCTCTTCCTCTCCGTGGGCACCTCTGGCCTGGTCGAGCCCGCCGCCTCGCTGCCGCGCCTGGCCTACGGGAAGGGCGCCGCCGTGGCGGTGATCAACCTCGACGTGAGGCCGAGCGCGGAGGGGCAGCTCTTCTACCTCCACGGCAAGTCCGGCGAGCTGCTGCCGCTGCTCGTCGGGAGCCTGGAGCCGGGAGCTGAGCCCTGACTCCAGCTACCGCTTGCGGAACAAAAACATGTACTCGTGGCGGAAGACGTAGAAGCCGCCGACGAGAGCGCGGTAGCGCCAGAGCTCCTTCTGGCTGCGCTTGCCCGCGGTGCCGTTGATATCCTTCACCACGATGCTCTTGAGCAGGAAGCCCCGCTCCTGCACGACCTGCATGGCCTGGAAGCCGAGGGGCACCCACTCGCCGCGCACGTACTTATCGCCGATCACCAGGGCCAGGTAACGGCCGGCGTCGAGGGCAGCGGCAACATTCTCCACCACGCGGCCGAGCAGGTCCAGGAACGCCTCCACCGACTTCGCATTGGAGAGGTCCCGCGGGTCGTCGCTGAAGCGGATGATGTCGTGGTAGGGCGGGTGCAGCACGGCGAGCTGGGCCGAGGCGGCGCCCTGAGTGGCGAGCAGGGCGCGGAAATCAGTGCAGGTGCTGTCGCCTTGGGCCACGTGTGCGATCACGTTGTGGCGGTTCGGCTCGGCGGCGACGAGACCGCGCACCCGCTCGACGAGTTTGGGCTGCAGCTCGACGCCGAGGACGTTGCGCCCGAGGCGCTGGCCCTCGATCAAGGTGGTGCCGGCGCCGGCGAAGGGGTCGAGCACCCAATCGCCCCGCCGCGTGTAGCGGCGCATCAGCTGGTTGGGGATCTGGGGGACGAAATTGCCCCAGTAGTCGGCGCGGTGCACGCCGCTATTGTCGCGCCGCTCGATCAGCCAGAGGCTGTCGGTGAAGATGTCGTCGTAGGCCTTCCAGCGGTTCAGATCGATCTCGTTGATCGCCGCGGTGCGGGCGCCCTGGGCAGCCTTGCGCAGGCGCTCGGCGTAGTAGCGGGCTCGCTCCGCCGTCAGCGCCGCGCCGATCTGGTCGAGCTCGGCCAGCAGCAGATTCTCGGGGAAGATCACCGCCTCGTCGGTGGCGCCCGCCCAAAGCGGGCCGCCTGGCACCACGGCCGCCCGCAGGTCGTCGAGCCGTGAGCGCAGAGTGGGCAGATCGTCGCTGGCCCGCAGGGCCTCGAGGGCGTCGAGCAGGGCCGCCCGCCGCAGACGCAGCGGCGGCCCGCCCCCATGCTCGGCCCCGTCCGGGGCTGCTGGGGTGGGCGGCTCCAGGATGGCCATCGGTCTGGCTCCTCGTCTCGGGGCGAATGCTAGACGCAATTGTAACACACCCTCGCAACTCATGCCATAGACAAGGCATGAATAGGGCGAGAGTGTAAACGCATGTGTCAGGAGCTTCGGCGCCCCTCGAGCGAGCGCACCCTACGGATCGCGCCGGCTCCCCGTCACGCGCCAGTCGCCGGCGAGCAGGGTGGTCGCGCGGGACCAGACATCGCGCTCGGTCCCGACCTCCTCGCCGGCGAACTGATGGTCGTGCTTGCGGATGAGCTCGTCGAGTTCGGCCTCGATGCGAGCCCAAATCGCGAGTTGGTCGTCGCGGAGCTCGGTGCCGCCAGCCATGCGCCCGAGCGTCGCCCGCAGGTGATCGCGGCAGAGGCCGGAAGAGCGCTGGAAGACGGGGCGCAGCTCGCTGTAATGGCGAGCGAGCAGGTCGGACCACTGGGCGACCTGCTCATCGGCAAGGCGGCATGCCGGGCAAGGGGCGCCGGGGGCGAGCGGCCCCGCAGAGCCGCTGCCACCGAATAGCGCCGCGCGCCAGCCCCGGCCTGCTCCGAGGGGCGCCGCGCGGAGGGCTGCGGCCGTGGCGCGCAGCACATCCCGTTGGACGATCGCAATGCCCAAGGCGCTGCGAGCCTCCAGCAGCATCGCCCCGTGGGCCGCGCAGAAGCCGGCGGCGCCGCGGATGGTGGCCCGCAGGCTGATGTCGTTGATCTTCTCGTAGACCAAGCCGGCGAAGAAGCGCTCGAGGTTGCGCAGCGTCAGGGTGCAGATCGCGCAGCCGGGCTCCTCCAAGGCGACCTGAAGCTCAAAAAAGGGCGTGTGGCGGCCCATCCTCTTCCTTTCACCGCGACGCTGCGCGCCCACCGGGCATGGCAGCGAGTCGTGCTACAATGCT
>DAOUGF010000383.1:0-8822 GCA_034429295.1 Chloroflexaceae bacterium | reverse complement strand
CGGATCGCGGCCGCGATCGCCGACTTCGAGGGCGTCAGGGTGCCGGTAGGCCAGCTCGACATCACCCTCTACCGCGACGACCTCAAGCTGCGTGGCCCGGCCCCGCTGGTGCGGAAGACCGCGATCCAGCCCGATATCACCGGGAAGGTGGTGGTGCTGGTGGACGATGTGCTCTACACCGGGCGCACCGTGCGCGCCGCGCTTGACGCGATCGCCGATCTGGGGCGCCCCGAGCGCATCCAGCTGGCGGTGCTGGTGGACCGAGGCCACCGGGAGCTGCCCATCCGCGCCGATTTTGTGGGCAAGAACGTGCCGACATCCCGCGCAGAGCGGGTAGAGGTGCGGCTGCGGGAGAGCGATGGCGCCGATGAGGTGGCGATCGTGCGGAGGAGCGAGTAATGGAGACAGCGACCAGGGGCCGCCGTCATGCGATCGACCTCGACGAGTTCACCGTCGATGAGATCGAGGAGATCCTCGAGAGCGCCGAGAGCATGAAGGAGGTGCTCTCGCGGGAGATCAAGCAGGTGCCGGCGCTACGGGGCCGCAATGTGGTCAACATGTTCTACGAGGAGAGCACACGCACCCGCATCTCCTTCGAGCTGGCGGCGCGAGCCCTCTCGGCGAATATCGTGAACTTTACCGCCCGCGGGAGCAGCGTGGAGAAGGGCGAGAGCCTGGTGGATACCGTGCGGACGCTGCAGGCCCTTGGCGCCGATATCGTGGTGATCCGCCACACCCAGGCGGGCACGCCCTACCTCGTGGCCCAGCATTTCCGCGGCTCGGTGATCAACGCAGGCGACGGGCGCCACGCCCATCCCACCCAAGCCCTACTCGATATGTACACCATCCGCGAGCGGCTCGGCCAGATCCGCGATCTGCGGGTGGTGATCGTGGGCGACATCCTCCACAGCCGCGTGGCCCGCTCCAACCTCTGGGGCCTCACCCGTATGGGCGCCCATGTGACGCTCTGCGCCCCGCCGACGCTGCTCGGCCCCGCCCACTTCTGGACGGCGACCTGGCCGACGGTGCGGGTGTGCCACAACCTCGACGAAGCGCTGGCCGGCGCCGATGTGGTGATGGCCCTGCGGCTGCAGAAGGAGCGTCAGCGGTCGGGGCTGCTACCCTCGCTGCGGGAGTATACCCGGCTCTACGGCCTCACCCCCGAGCGGCTGGAACGGCTCGGCGAGCGCGTGCTGATCATGCACCCCGGCCCGATGAACGAGGGCGTGGAGATCTCGCCCGAGGCCGCCACCGCGCCCAACGCCGTGATCGAAGAGCAGGTGACCAACGGCGTGGCGGTGCGCATGGCGCTGCTCTACCGGCTGGCGGGGTGAGGGGTTTGGATCGCGAAGTACGCGAAATGGGGCGAAAAACGCGAAACGAAGGTTCGAACTTTCGAAAGAGAAGACGCGAAAGAAGGTGCGAAAGCGCGAAACCAACCGCCGAGCGCCAACCGCCTATCGCCGACCACACGCCCCTGCATATATGGCCTCCGCGCCCTCACCGCCTCTATGGTGAATCGCCCCGCGGACTACGGATTACGGACACGACATGCGCTACTTGATCAAGAACGGCTCGATCATCGACCCGGCGGGCCGGGTAGCTACGGTAGGCGACATCCTGATCGCCGATGGCGTAGTGGAGCAAGTGATCGATCTGGCGGACATGCACCTGGAGCAGGAGCCGCTGGGCGAGGATGTGGAGGTGATCAACGCCGGCGGCGCGGTGGTCGCCCCTGGCTTCACCGACCTGCACGCCCACCTGCGGGAGCCCGGCGAGGAGCACAAAGAGACGATCGCCACGGGCACGCTAGCGGCAGCCCACGGCGGCTTTACCACTGTGTGCGCCATGCCGACGAGCCGCCCGCCGGCCGATACGGCGGCGGTGGTGCGCCACGTGCGGGAGCTCGCCCGGCGCGACGGGCAGGTGCGGGTTGAGGTGATCGGCGCCCTGACTGTGGGCCGAGAGGGGCGCGAGCTGGCTGAGCTTGGCGAGCTGGCTGAGGCTGGCTGCATCGCCTTCAGCGATGGGGGCCGCTCGATCGCCGACGCGGCCCTGATGCGCAACGCCCTGGCCTACGCCGCAGCGCTCGGCCTGCCGGTGATGGCCCACTGCGAGGATGAGCGCCTCGCTGCAGGCTGGGCCATGCACGAGGGCGCGGTGAGCACGCGCTTGGGGTTGCCTGGCTTCCCGGCGGCCGCCGAGGAGGCCATGATCGCCCGCGACATCGCCCTGGCCGAGGCCACCGGCGCCCACCTGCATATCTGCCAGGTCAGCACGGCTGGCGGCGTGGCCCTCATCCGGGCGGCCAAAGCCCGCGGCGCCCGCGTGACCGCCGAGGTGACGCCCCACCATCTCACGCTGAGCGACCGCTGGGTGCTGGGCGCACTCGGGCCGAAGGAGGTGCCGCCCGCCGCCACGGCGAAGCAGCGCCGGCGCCGCAACCCCTCGCCCGAGCTCGGGCTGCCCTCCTGGCTCGATGCAACCCTGCTGCCGCCCTACGACTCCAGCACGCGGGTGCAGCCGCCGCTGCGGAGCCCCGAGGATCTGGAGGCGCTCGTTGAGGGCCTGCGCGACGGCACGATCGACGCCATCGCCACCGGCCACGCCCCCCAGAGCCGGGTGGAGAAGGAGCGGGAGTACGGGCTGGCCGAGCCCGGGATCGCCGGGCTGGAGACGGCCCTGGCCCTGGCGCTCACCCTGGTGCACCGCGGCGAGCTCGATCTGGTGGATCTGGTGGCAAAACTCACCGAGGGCCCGGCCGGAGTACTCGGCCGCTCGCCGGCCACCCTTGTTCCTGGCTCGCCCGCCGATATCGTGATCTTCGACCCGGAGCGAGCCTGGACGGTGGATACATCCGCGTTCGTCTCGCGCGGCCGCAACTCGCCGCTGAACGGCCAGCGGTTGAAGGGCCAGGTGATGCTGACTATGGTCGGCGGGCAGATCGTCTTCCGCCGCGATGGGTTCGGCGGCGGGCCGCAGAGCCAGCCCGCACCATCAAAGTTGGAGGGCATCCTCGGTGGCGAATAGTTGTCTAGTCCAATAATTCTTTACATTCTTTACACTTGGAGCCGGCGCCATTCCGCATCAGGATGCGCCGGCTCCCGTATGTACCGGCAAGCCGACTTGACAGCCGCGGCCATGGTATGTTACTTTTTATTATCCACATTGACCCAGACATTATCGATACCTCGCAGGCGGCTTCCTGACGGTGCAACAGTAACAGTCATCGTCGCGCCAGAGAAAGTGCAGCGCCAAGGCCGGCCATGCGCGCCAACACCGCAGGGCGCAATGTGCCCACGACGTCGCGGCGAAACGCTGTGCCCGTGAGGGCGCGGGGCGTCGTTGCGATCACGGATCTGAGGGGATGAGGAGTTGAGGGCAAGGTGCGGGCCTTGCCGTCGCTCTTGCACCTAGATCGCTGATCGGACGGGATTTTAGCAGGAGGTATCTGTGAACCACAAGCGGCTCTGGTCCTCACTCCCGGTCCTCGCCATCCTCGCGATGATCCTCGCGGCGTGTGGCGGCGCACAACAGGCTCCCCAGGCTCCGGCGGCCACCGAGGCTCCCGCGGCCCAGCCCACCGAGGCTCCCGCGGCCCAGCCCACCGAGGCAGCTGAGGAGCCTGCTGCCGTCGAGCCTGGCGGCAAGCTGAACATTCTCTACTGGCAGGCGATCACGATCCTCAATCCGCACCTGGCTTCCGGCACCAAGGACTACGACGGCGCCACGGTCATCCTCGAGCCCCTTGCCCGCTACAACGAGCTCGACGAGCTGGTGCCCTACCTGGCCACTGAGATCCCGACGGTTGAGAACGGCGGCGTCGCCGAGGACGGCACGAGCATCACCTGGAACCTGGTGGAGGCGAACTGGTCGGACGGCACGCCCTTCACGGCCGACGATGTGATCTTCACCTGGGAGTACTGCATCAACCCGGAGACGGCCTGCACCAACGTCGAGTCCTTCGCGAATGTCGCGAGCGTCGAGGCGCCTGATCCGCGGACGGTGACGATCACCTTCACCGACCCCACCCCCAACCCCTACCAGGCCTTCGTCGGCCCGCAGGGCATGATCCTGCAGAAGGCGCAGTTTGAGAACTGCGCCGGCGCCAACGCGATCAGCGACGCGGCCTGCCAGGCGGCCAACCTCGCCCCGATCGGCACCGGCCCTTACAAGCTGGTGGAGCTGCGCCCCGGCGATACGGTGCTCTACGAGAGGAACCCCGAGTACCGCAACGCCGATAGTGTCTTCTTCGACCAGGTCGAGATCAAGGGCGGCGGCGACGCGGCCTCAGCGGCCCGCGCCGTCTGTGAGACCCAAGAGGTGGATTACGCCTGGAACATCCAGGTGCCCGACGCCGTGCTCTTGCCGATCCTCGCCAGTGGCAACTGCGATGCGGTGGCCGGCGGCTCCTTCGGCATCGAGCGCATCGTGGTCAACTTCGCCAACCCCGACCCGGCCCTCGGCGAGCTGCGCAGCGAGCCGAGCCAGCCCCACCCCTTCCTGACCGATCCGCTGGTGCGGCAGGCGATCAACCTCGCCATCGACCGTGAGGCGATCGTCAACCAGCTGCAAGCCACCGCCGGCGTGCCCACCTGCAACATCCTCGTCGCCCCCGCCGCGCTGGACTCGCCCAACACCAGCTGTGAGCGCGACGTCGAGGAGGCCAACCGGCTGCTCGACGAGGCCGGCTGGGTGTGGAACGGTGCGGTGCGCGAGAAGGATGGCATGCAGCTCGTGGTTGACATGCAGACCAGCATCAACGCGCTGCGCCAGGGCGAGCAGGCGATCTTCAAGGCCAACATGGCCGAGATCGGCATGGTCGTCAACCTCAAGGCGATCGATGCCGGCGTCTTCTTCAGCGGCGACCCGGGCAACCCCGACACGCTGAACAAGTTCTACGCCGACCTGCAGATGTATACCAACAGCCCCTCCAGCACCGACCCCGCCTCCTACTTCGAGGGCTACACCTGCGCTGCGGTCGCCTCTGCGGCGAACCAGTGGAACGGCACCAACGACGGCCGCTACTGCAGCGAGGAGTTCGACGCGCTGTACGAGGAGTTCGTCGGCACCTTCGACCCGGAGGAGCGGGCCCGGCTGGCGATCGCGCTCAACGACAAGCTGATCGAGGATAACGCGATCTTCCCGCTGGTGAACCGGCAGACCCCCCAGGTGAAGCTGAAGAATCTGGAGGGCCCGACCTACACCACCTTCGACTCGGTGCTCTGGAACATCCACGAGTGGCGGCGCACTTCCTAGTCGCCGTGTGACTGATCGCAGCGGGGCGGTAGGGACAGGTCTGTAGGCCTGACTCTACCGCCCCCACGCCGAACGCTCTCTACGGTCTGAGGAAGCTCTATGACCCAGTATATCCTCCGCCGCGTGCTGATCGCCATCCCTACGCTGCTGGTGATCAGCTTTGTGGTCTTCGCCATCCTCGCCCTCGCCCCCGGCGATCCTCTGGCCCAGTTCGCGCTCAACCCGGCCATCCCCGAGTCCACCCGCGAGCGCATCCGCGAGCAGTTCGGGCTGAATCAGCCCTGGCCTGTGCGTTATGTGAAGTGGCTCCAGCAGCTCGCCCAGGGAAACTTCGGCTTCTCGTTCAGCTCGAAGTCTAATGTGAGCGACCTGATCTGGCAGCGGCTCCCCCAGACACTCCAGGTCGTGGGCCTGGCCTACTTGATCGCCGTATTACTGGCCATCCCGATCGGGATTATCTCGGCGGTGAAGCAATACTCGCTCTTCGACCAGGTGGCGACCTTCTTCTCCTTTATCGGCTTCTCCGTGCCATCGTTCTTTACCGGCCTGCTGCTGATGCTGGTCTTTGCGATTAATCTCAAATGGTTTCCGATCGTCTATAGCTCGACCTTGGAGGTGAAGGACTGGAGCTCCTTCTGGCAGCAGGTGCGCCAGATGGTGCTGCCAGTGACGGTGCTGGTAGTGCAGCAGACGGCGGCGCTCACCCGATTTATGCGCTCCTCGATGCTCGACAACATCCCGCTCGATTATGTGCGGACGGCCCGGGCCAAGGGGCTCGCCGACCGCGTGGTGGTGCTGCGCCACATCCTGATGAACAGCCTCATCCCCGTGGTGACGCTGATCGCCCTCGGCATCCCGACGATCTTCGCCGGCGCGATCATCACCGAGAATATCTTCCGGGTGAACGGCCTCGGCCAGCTGCTGATCACCTCGATCCAGAGCTCTGACACGCCCGTGGTGATGGCGTTGGCCTTCATCTTCGCTGTCCTGACCGTGACCTTCAACCTGATCGCCGATATCCTCTACGGCGTACTCGACCCGCGGGTACGCTACACGTAGGCGCACCCCAGCAACGAGGTTCAGTTATGTCTGAAGCAAATCAGGCCCTCGATGCCAGCGTCCCACCCAGCGCCGCGGTGCGCCTCGAGCAGCTTCGCAGCGGCCTTACGTCGGCCAAGCCTCGCTCGCTCGCGGGCGATACTTGGCGCCGCTTCCGCAGACACCCGCTGGCGATCATCGGCTCGATCATCCTGATCTTCCTGATCACCGCCTCGGCGATCGGCCCGCGGATCTACACCAAGAGTCACGAGGAGCTCGACTTCCTGAATATCCTGGTGCCCCCCGGCACGCCCGGGCACCTGTTCGGCACCGACGACCTCGGGCGCGACCTGCTGGCCCGCTGCCTCTTCGGCGGCGGCATCTCGCTGTCCGTCGGCGTGGCCGCGATGTTCGTTTCCATCCTGCTCGGCACCCTGATCGGCTCGGTGGCCGGCTTCTTCGGCGGCCGCATCGACCAATTCCTGATGCGGCTCACCGACCTGTTCCTCGCCCTACCGGTGGTGCCACTGCTGCTGCTCACCGTCTACCTCTTCCGCGACCCGGTCACCAAGGCCTTCGGGCAGATCAACGGCATCTTCCTGATCGTGGTGGTGATGGTGGGTGGCCTGGCTTGGATGCAGACGGCGCGCATCGTACGGGCCTCCTTCCTCTCGCTGAAGGAGAAGGAGTTCGTCGAGGCCGCCACGGCCCTCGGGGTCGGCCGCTGGGCAATCATGTTCCGGCACATCCTGCCGAACGCCCTCAGCCCGATCATCGTCGCCGCCACCCTCGGCGTGGGCACCGCGATCATCACCGAGTCGACCCTCTCCTTCCTCGGCGTGGGCTTCCCGCCCGACACGCCCACCTGGGGCCGGCTCGTCACCGACGGCAGCCAGTTCTTGCAGTCGGCGCCCCACCTCGCCCTGATCCCCGGCGCCCTGATCTTCCTTTCGGTGCTGAGCATCAACTTCCTCGGCGACGGCCTGCGCGACGCGCTCGACCCCCGCTCCAGGCTGTAGGCCGAGCACCCTTCGCCCCCAACCCCCTCTCTCGCGCGGGAGAGGGGGTTTGCTATTTCAACAGAACGCCCTCCACTGCCGTAACTTCTGGCCTGTGGCCGCGGTATGAACAGCGACAGGATCTATGGCCTCGATTGGCCAATCTCCCAAAGCATACCAAGCGCATGGCCGATCAGCCCCACGCCACCCGCCACCCGCAGCGCCGCCCGAAGCGCGTAGCCGCCATCGCGCTGGCCGCGTTGGTGGCTATCGCCCTCATGTTTGGCAGCGGCTCCATCGACCTCGCGGCGGCCCTGCGGAGGGCCGGCATCGACCCGGCGCTGGTCCTACCCACGCCACCCGGGCCCGCTGTCGTCGAGAGGCTGGCCGGCGGCACCTTCGCGGTCTTCTTCACCACGCCCGAGCTGGTCTACCCCGATGTGGCGAAGGGGCGGATCGCGCCGGCGCACGAGCGGGCGCTGCTGGCCGATATCGAGATGGCCAGGGAGCGCATCGATCTGGCGAGTTTCGAGTACAACCTGAACAGCGTGGCCGATGCCCTCGTCCGCGCCAAAGCCCGCGGCGTGAGGGTGCGCCTGGCCCTCGACCGCGAGGTGCTGGAGCATCCCGCGGCCGCACGATGGGCCGGGATCGTGGAGGAGGCCGGCATCCCCGTGAGCTGGGAGCAGAGCGACGCCTTCCTCCACAGCAAGTTTGTGGTGATCGATGGCCGGGTGGCCTGGATGGGCTCGTGGAACGTGACGGTCAACGACACTTACCGGAACAATAACAACCTGATACGGATCACGGCGCCGGCGATCGTGGCTAACTACGCCGCGGAGTTCGAGCGCATGGCTGGTGGCGCCTTCGGCAACAGCAAGAGCGGGAAGACGCCCTACCCGCTGTTACGCCTCGACAATGGGCGGATCGAGCACTACTTCTCCCCCACCGAGCCAATCAGCTCGCGGCTCGTGGACTGGATCGGCCGGGCGCGGTCACGGGTGGATGTACTGGCCTTCTCGTTCACGGATGATGCGGTCGGCGACGCCCTGATCGCCCGGCATCAGGCCGGCGTGCCGGTGCGGGTCGTCTTCGAGAGGCGCAACGCTGCGGGGATCGGCTCGGAGTACGGGCGGCTGCAGAACGCCGGCCTGGACGTGCTAAAGGACGGCAACTGCTACACGATGCACCACAAGGTGATCATCATCGATGAGCGGGTGGTGATCACGGGCTCCTATAACTTCACCAGCCGGGCTGAGGAGCTCAACGATGAGAACCTGATGATCATCGAAAGCCCGGCGATCGCACGGGCCTACACGGCGGAGTTCGAGCGGGTCTACCAGCAGGCCCAGTGGCCGCCGCGGTGTGAGTGAGGGGGGTTTTGGATCGCGAAAGGCGCGGGTCTCAAGACGGCGCACAGCGCCTAAACTACGTTCGCGTTACGAAGTGGCGCGCAGCGCTTAAAACGCGAAACGAAGGTTCGAACGTTCGTTACGAAGTGGCGCGCAGCGCTTAAGGGAAGACGCG
>DAOUGF010000382.1:0-17020 GCA_034429295.1 Chloroflexaceae bacterium | reverse complement strand
GTCACGAACTGTTCTGCAAGCAAACGAACCTCACAGCTTCCGGGAAGCTCCGCCAGAAAGCGTGGTGATTCAATCGAGTAACGGCCCAAGCTTCCCGGAAGCGTTCCTTGCCGTAGTAGCTCCTGCCGCTCGTGCAGAGCGTTGCGTCGCACCCCCTGTCACCATGTCATCTTGTCACGGAAGCTCGGCCACGACCTCTATGGATGCATACCCTGACAGGCGAAGAAGATCTAATGAAGTTCTACAGATCAGGATTTGCTACTAACTCGCGTTATAGAAACATAGGCGTGTAAACTTAGATTGCCGGCGAGTGAGCCACGGCGCCCCTTGACACACACGGTTTCGCATTGTACAGTTGTGCTACGGGCCCATCGCGCGAGGGATGGATCACCATCTCTGGCAAAGGGGTCGCCGCCGGGTAAAATGGTCGTGATACAGGCTCCGACGGAGCGGCCACGGGTGCCGCAGGTGTGTAATGTGGCCCGCCGGGGCCGGCTTGTCCCCGAGAGCCACTCCAACGGTCGTGAGAGCCAAGGCGTGGGGATGTCGGGGGCGCTTCTCGGTGCAAATTCAGAGCTACAAGCAGATCCATCGTTATCAGCAATGTGAGAACGAGGGAGGATCGATGAGCGAGGAGTTTAGCTACCCAACCACCAAAGGGCGCCGCCGGCCGCGCCAGGAGTGGGATGCGCGCCGCATTCGTGCGCTGCGTGAGTTCATGGGTATGACCCAGCAACAGATGGCCGACGAGCTTGAGGTGCGCCAGCAGACGATCAGCGAGTGGGAGACGGGCGTCCATAAGCCCCATCGCTCAACCCAGAAAACCCTCTCGATGGTCGCCGAGCGGGCGGGGTTCGTCTATCAAGCCGATCCGACCGCCGATCCTTCCGCCGAGGCCCCAGCCAGGCCCGCCGAGGCCCCCGCTGAAGAGTAGGCGGCCCTTGACATTTACACGGAAACGTGTTAAAGTAAGCCGGGCGGATCGCTGAGCACCATCAGCGCAGCATAGAGCACGAGTGATCTCGTGCTCATTCTTTCACCCGGTGTATCCTTTTCCGTGTGGAGCGAACCATGGCAGGCCGGATCCATCTCACGTGTGAGGAGCTGCGGCGGCTGTATCTCGACGATGGCTTGGGAGTGGCGCAGATCGGGGCGGCCATGGGGTGCAGCGCCTCCACCGTCTCGGTCTGGTTGCGGCGCTGCGGCATTCCCACCCGTTCAGGGCGCTTTCGGCGGGCGGAGGTGCCAAGGGAGCTGCTCGAGCGGCTTTACCTGGCCGAGGCCCGGCCGCTGCGGGAGATCGCCGCCATGCTTGGCGTGAGCATAGGCACGGTCAACAATCGCCTGCGGGCCTACGCGATCCCGCGGCGGCGATCGGCGGCTCTATCCATGGTCGTTCACCGGCGATCTCGCTGAAAACTCTTTGCACTTTGCTCGCTCATGGGCTGCCTCTACCTCATAGCAGCGCGAGAATCTCGTCATACGGTGTTGACCATTGAAAGGACGTATGCTAGAATAGCCCGGAATCGTTGCGAACGGATGTCGTGCCCTCGTTCCTGCTCGCCAGGCATAGGAGGAAGGACTGTTCATGACGGAGCCGGAAACCTTATTACGGCTTGGCATCGAAGCCGCGCGCGAGGAAAATAAAGAGGAGGCGCGCCGGTTCTTCCGCTTGCTCACTCGCGAGGATCCCAATAATGTCCAGGGATGGCTCTGGCTCGCCGGTGTTGCCGAGAACCGCGAGGAGCGACAGGATGCCCTCGAGCATGTGTTGGCGCTGGATCCAGGCAACGAGATGGCACAAAAGGGGCTGAAGGCCTTGGGTGTGCAGCCGGCCGCTGCCCAGCCCGCGGTCGAGCCGCCCCCGCCCGCGGCCGCTCCTGCGTCTACTCCTGTTGATGAGGACGACCCCTACGGCGAGCTTGATAATCTCTCCGATATAATGGCCGCCGACACCGCCGGCCCGGTTCGTCGCAGCGAGCCCCCTCGGACCGACAGGGACGAGGGCGCCGATGCCGGTGTTGCCGCCACCAGCGCCGCAGCCGCGGAGGCCGCGGCCCGGCGGGCCGATTCGAGCGCCCGCAGCGCCTCGGCGGCGGCCCAGCGCAGCGCCCGCTACGCCGACGACGACGAGTACGAGCAGCCACGGCGCGGCCTCAGCCCGCTGTTGGCGCTCCTGCTCTTCCTTGTGGGCCTCGGCCTGATCGGCCTGCTGATCGCCAGCCTCTTCCCCGGCTGGTTCGGCGGCGGCCAGGTGGCCGAGGGTGACGCCACCGCGGCCGCGCTCACCGCCGAGGCGGGCCCCGCCGCCACCAGCGTGCTTGGCGGCGAGGGCGGCACTACCCAGCCCGATGCCACGGCCGATCCTAACGCTACGGCCGGCGCCGACGCTACTACCGATCCCAACGCTACCGCGCCCGCTGGTGGCACGGCCGATCCTAACGCCACCGCCGATCCTAACGCCACCGCCCCTGAGGGCGGCGAAGGCACCCCCGACCCGGGCGCCGGCCAGCCGGCCCCGTCGGAGGATCTCGCCAACGCCAACCCGGCCATCCTCCCGGCGAACTCGCCGATCCAGAGCGAGGGCTGGCTGTATGACTTCCCTCAGCCCACCTACGCGGCCTCGATCATCGGCAACCTCGGCCAGTTCACGCCGAACAACGGGCGTTTCGTCGTGGTCTTGATCCACGCCGTTAACAATACCGGCACGCCCCAGGCTATCCCTGGCAACTTCTTTGTGCTGAAGGATGCCCAGGGCCGAGTTTGGGAGGCGCGCCCTGAGGTCTCGGACGCCTACGTGATCCCCGGGGTCAACGCTGACCAGACCCATTCCACGCCTATCCCGCCCGACGGCAACTACCGCAGCGTGGCTCTGGTCTTTGATGTTGCCCCCGACGCTACCGACCTGGTCTTCTTCGCCCGTAGCAACCCATCTCAGGGCTGGATCGTGCTCCGGAGCGTCTAGCGGCGCAGCCCTGTACGCCGTGAGCGCGGCGCTCCCAACAGCGGGCGCCGCGCTCATCTCGTCGCCTCCTCCTAGCGAGTACTCCCGTGAACCAGGCCAGCACTCCGTCCGCCAGGCGGCGCGATATCGACCGGCTGCTACAGCTGGGCGCCGATGCCGCGCGGGACGGAAATCGTCAGGCCGCGCGCTCGCTCTTTCTCGCCCTCGCCCGCGAGTACCCGGAGGATACGCGGGTCTGGATCGGGCTCGCAGGCGTCGCTGCATCGCGCAACGAGCAGCGGGAGGCCCTCGAACGGATCGTCGCCCTTGACCCGAGCAACGAGCGGGCGCGCCTGGCCCTGGAGCGGCTCAGCGCTTCGCCTGCCCGGTCTGCCGCGGCCCCGGCTCTCGAGGCCAGGCCCCTCAGGGCCAGAACGACCCCCGTGCTGCCCGAGACGCGCCCGGCGCAGCCCGCGCAATCCGTGGAGATTGTGCCCCGGGATGCGCCCATTGCCGGGCGCCCCCGCGATGTCGAGGACGAGGAGGAGGTCCGCAGAGCGCCCTTCCCGCTGCTGAACGCCCTGGCCATGGGCCTGATCCTGTTGCTCCTGCTCGCCCTTGGCGTCGTCCTCGGTCGTGCTTTCCTCGGCGGTCCGCAGCGCGGCGCCCTCCCCACCGCCACCGCCGTGCTCAACGTACAGCCGGGGCCGGCCAGCACGAGTGCGGGCGTTGCGCAGACTATCGCCCCGCCTCCAGCTACCTCTGTGTCGGCGGCCGATCTCGCGACGGCTCAGCCCGCCCCTGCACCCTCCGCTGCGCCTACCGACCCGGCAGCGGCGCCTACAGCCGCGCCCACTGCCATCTCAAATGTTCTGCCCCTCGGCACGATCATCGACTACGACGGCTGGAGCGCCTCGCTCCTGCGGCCCGACTACGCCCTCGCCCTCGATGGCGCTATCGGCGACCTGCAGCCGAGCGGGCGTTTTGTGCTGGCCGTCGTCGCCGTGAGCAATAACGCCTCCACCCCGCGCCACCTCCCGGCCGATATGTTCGTGCTCACCGATAGCGCCGGCAGGAGCTACTTGCCTGTCCCTGGCGCCTCCAGCACCTATCTCGCCCTCTACCAGCGCGCCCAGTACGGCGACTTGGCCCTCGAAGAGACATTCGACGCCTCCAGCGGGATGCGCAGCGTCCCGATCATCTTCGACGTCCCGCCGGATGCCAGCGGCCTGCGGCTCACCGTGAACGGCGCCGGCCCCGCCGGCTGGCCCGTGGGCGAGCCCGGCCCCAACCTGCTCCCCAGCGGCCCATAGCAACCTCCCTCTTTCCTGCGCCCTCCGCAAGCGTCACTTTTTCGCCTCCCCGGCGGTACATAGGTAGCAGCCTACCGGCTTCGCTGTACCAACCGCCAGGAGGTGCCCGTGCGCCCACGCCATCCTCACATCCTCCTGCTCGCAGGCCTGCTGCTCGTCGCCGGCCTGTGGCGGCCCTCGGCCCACGCTCAGGGTTCAGCCGTCGTCATCAACGAGTTTATGGCCGCGCCCTCGGCCGGAAACGAGTGGGTGGAACTACTCAATCTCGGCACTGCTGCCGTTGACCTCGGCGGCTGGCGGATCGATGATGAGCTGCCAGCGAACAGTGGACGCACCCTGCTGCCGCCCGGCACGCTCATCGAGCCAGGCGAGCTGCTCGTAGTGGAGCTCTCGGGCTTTCTCAACAACACTGGCGACACTGTGCAGCTGATCGGCCCTGGCGAGCTGGTTATTGACGCATACCGTTATCCCTCCGCGCAGCCCGATCTGAGCTTCGCCCGCCTGCCCGATGGCGTGGGTGAGTGGCGCACCGCCCCGCCGACGCCCGGCCTCCTGAATGAACAGCCTATCGCCACGCTCACGCCCTCCCCGCTCGAAACACCCTCGCCGACAGCAGTGGCCGACGAGCCCACGTCCACCGAGGAGCCCACGGCATCAGCTGTCATTGAGGTAACGGCAACCCCTGAGGCGACAACAACTCCGTCGCCTGTTCCTGCAACCGCCACGCCGAGTCCGTCGGCCACGCCTACGACGACACACACAGCGACGGCGACGGCGACGCCGGCCGCTGGCCCCGGCGACCTGCTCATCAATGAAATCGCGGCGAGCTCGGAGCCCGAGTGGGTTGAGCTCTACAATCCGGGCTCGCTGGAACTCCACCTTGTCGGTTGGCAGCTCACTCGCACATCGGGGAGCCAAACGGTGACACGAGCTCTGCCCGAGCTGTTTATTGCGCCGGGGGCGCTCGTCGTTGTGGAGCTGGCCAAGGGCTCCCTCCCCAACAACGGCGCGAGCCTGACACTCCAGAGTGGCGCGGGTGAGCTGATCGACGGGCCGATCGTCTACCCGCCTCTCTCCGCAGAGGCCGTCTACGCCCGCGCCAGCGACGGCGCCTCGACTTGGGTTACCGGCTACGCTGCCTCGCCGGGCGCCCCGAACGTGCCTCCTTCACCGACAGCTATGCCGGCCGCGACCGACGTGCCTGAGCCGAGCCCGACACGAACTTCCTCGCCGACGCGGACTCCCTCGCCGACCCGAACCCCTTCGCCGACCCGGACGCCCTCGGTGACTCGGACGCCTTCGCCCACCGACGAGCCAAGCCCGACGCGGACAGCCTCGGTGACTCGGACGCCTTCGCCCACTGACGAGCCGAGCCCGACGCGGACACCCTCGGTGACGCGGACGCCTTCTGCGACCCGCGAGGCGAGCCCGACACGGACACCTTCTGCGACACGGACACCTTCTGCGACGCGGACACCTTCGGTGACGCGGACACCCTCGGTGACGCGGACATCCTCGGTCTCTCAGGGAGCTTCGGGCTCCGATCCTCAGCGATCCGCCACTGTATTGGCGAGCCCGTCTCAGGCGGGGCTGCTCGCGACGCGGAGCGCGGAGGCGATACCACCCTCGGCCGCTCAGCCAGGGGCGAGCAATAGCGGGCCGATGCGATCGCCGGGCGGCACCCGGCCATCCTACGACGGGCCAACCGGCGAGCGCTACCAGTTGGCGACAGCCACCCACCAGGCGACCGCAACCCAGATAGCGAGCGGCGGGACGGCGGCCGAGGAGCTCCCCGCACCTACGGTTCCCGCGCAGCCGTCGCTGACCGCGCCTCGCTGGCCGACCCTCGGCGGCCTCGGGCTGATCGTGATCGCATGCATCCTGCTGGTGACGGAACATCAACCGGTGCGGGCCGGGCCCGCTGAGGATCCTATGCTATAATCCCGGAACACCACGCACAGCGCCCGCGCGTCGCTACTGAGCATGAAAGGGGGCCGGCCATGGCCGATCTACAAACTCTGATCAGCGAGCGCCTCGCGCAGAACCGCTGGGGGATGCTCGCCAATCAGGGCTATGTCCTTGGCGTTGACCTCGGCAGTTACGGCCTGCGTGCCGCCCTCGTCGATCTGCAGCACCACAGCTTCAGCACCGTTCATAGTGAGCTTCCAGGCACCACGCCCGATCAGGTAGTCCCCGCCGCCATCGAGCTTGCCCGCGGCCTGCTGCGCAAATCCGGCGTCACCCCCGATCGCCTCGTGCGAGTGGGAGTCGGTTTCAACGGGCCGGTCGATATGCACTTCGGCACGGTGCGCCTGCTGCCCCGCGTGCCGGGTTGGGAGAACTACCCGCTGCAGGAGCAGTTCGAGCAGGCCTTCGATGCCGTGACGCTGATCGATAACGACGCCAATCTGATCGCCCTCGGCGAGGCGACCTTCGGCGTCGGTAAGGGCTGCAAGCATCTCTTCTATATGCACCTGAGCAGCGGCGTGGGCGGCGGGCTCGTGCTCGACGGCCGGCTCTACCACGGCGCTACTTCCACCGCTGGCGAGATCGGCCACGCCGTTGTCGGCCGTGGGTGGGATGGCACAGGCCGCCCTGAGACGCTGGAGGAGTTGGCCTCGATCAAAGGGATGCTGCGCCGCGCCAGCCGCCATGGCCTGAACACCGATAACCTCGAGGATATCTTCGCCGGCACTCCCGCGGGCCAGAAAGTGGTGCAGGAGACGGTTGACCTGCTCGCAGTGCGCTGCGCCCAAACGGTGGCGCTGATCGACCCTGAGATGATCGTGCTCGGTGGGATCGTGGTCCGCATCGGCGGCGAGCCCTTTGTGAGCGCGATCGCCGCCAAGGTAAACGACTTCATCGCTCCCCAATTCGCCCGCCCGCTCCCGGTTGTCGCCTCCGTCCTCGGCCCCGACAGCGTGACAGTTGGCGCCGTGGCCCTCGCCCTCGATAGCCTCTCCAACTGAGCACGAGCGGCGGAATCTGCCGGGCCGCCCTTCAGAGTGCCCTGGCAGGTGTTTTGTGCTATAATTTGTATAGCCTTGAGCCACAAGTCAGCAGGGAGGGTTGCCTCTCTGCTTAATGTTGCGTATTGTGGGGAGTCATGGACGCAAAACTGATCACCTTCGGTGAGACGGCCATGGATCGGCTGGTGCAATGGCTGCGCTCGAATGGCGAGCCGAAGACGATCGAGGAGCTGCTCCAGCAGTATCTCGAGATTCTCAGCAGGTCGGTGATGGAGGAGGCCGAATGACCGCTGCCCCGACAACAAGTGATGCCGACCAGAAGCTGGCCGATGAGATCTATCAGCTGATGGTCGCGCAGGGCGCGCTCTTCGCTCTGGACGCGCCGATCCGCCAGTCGCTCACGAACCTCGCCGAGTTCCTCGCCCCCCGCTATAAGCGCGACCAAGCTGCGATGGCCGAGGCGATCGACGCTGCCCTGAGCAACGACAGCCGCTTCACCCGCGAGGTTGTGGGCGACGAGGTGCGCTTCGTCACCTCGCGCCGGGGCGCCTATGTAGCGCGGGATGAGGTCGATACCCATAGCTTCAAGCAGCGACTCCACGAGCCGGAGAACCCTCTGCCGATCGACGATATCAGCGTGGTGGTCTCTACCTCGCGCCCCGCGATCACGACGGTCGAGCCGGTGTACATCTCCGATTACTGGCAGATCCAGGCTGGCCTGATCCCCTCCCAGGAGGAGGAGCCGCTGCACGAGGAGGCTCCCGCCGCGCCCGAGCCGGTCGCCGAGCCGGTTGCCGAGCCGGCTGCCGCGCCCGTCGAGCTCACGCCTGAGCCGGTCGTTGAGCCGGTCGCCGCAGCGCCCGAGCCCGAGCCCGTGGTTGCTGCCGAAGTTGTGCCCCCGGCTGAAGCCGAGGCCGCCCCGATCGCGCCCGAGCCCGAGCCCGCGGCTGTTGAGCCTGTCGCGCCAGAGCCCGTTGTGCCAGAGCCTGCGCCAGCAGTCGTTGAGCCCACCCCGGCGAAGCCCGCGCCCGCCCGGCCCTTCGAGCGGAGCACGATCTTCACCCTGCCGGACGGTACGCCGATCGACCTGCGCCGCGGTGTTCCCGCCCTGCTGGAGGAGTACGGCGAGCAACTCGCCGCCTTGCTGGCGGAGAAGATCGAGCAGGACCCGCTGCGGCGGATCGTCAGCTTCGGGCGCAAATACTTCCCCGAGGCTGCCGTCGCCAGTCTGGGTAAGAACGACCTGCGCAAGATCCGCGACTATATCATCGAGCGCAACGAGCCTCTGCTCGACACCGAGCTGATCGCCGATCTGTACTACCACAACCCGAACAAGTCCGACTATGAGGGCTTCCGCTTCTCGCTCAACTATCGCCTGCACCGCGAGAAGGATTTCGAGTTCGTCGGCGTCGAGGGCGCCTACCTCTGGTCCACCAAGGGCTTGCCCGCCGTCGGCGGCAAGCGGGTGAAAGCGGCGGAGATGGGCCAGCTCACCTCGTTCCTGGTGGAAGGCTACGACGACAGCCTGGAGATCCAGAGCGCCGAGTCAGTCCGCCAGAGCGGCAGCGTCACCCGCCTGCTCAGCTTCTTCGAGTGGGAGTATGGCGTGCTGCCGCTCGATGCGACCCTGGCGGCCCTGCTGCCCGGCCCGGTGCTGCCGGAGCAGCGGAGCGCCGCGCTGCGCTTCGAGTCGCCCCAGCACTACAGCAGCCACCTGGTCGAGGTTCGCTATCCCACCGGCAACCGCGGTGGCTGGCTCCAGGGCCTGGAGGAGTTCTTCCACGAGCATCTGGTGCCCGGTGCGATGATCACCATCACCCGCACCGGCGAGCCGAACGTCTTCCAGATCAGCTACGAGGAGGCTGGCGAGACGAGCGACCGCATCCTGACCCTCGACGAGAAGAAGAACAAGCTCGGCTTCACCAACCTCACCTACTACTGCGTCGCCGACGCCGACCAGGTGCCGAGCCAGAGCAAGTATCCGCGCCTCAATCGCCTGAAGTCCTTCCCTATGGGCGAGCGCCGCAAGGCCGAGATGATCCTCGAGCATGTGGCCCAGACCATGGGCGAGCAGATCGGTACACGGAGCGAGCCGCGCTACGCGATCACCATGGACGATCTGCTGATGGGCTTCAACGTCCTGCGGCCCGGCTCCAAGGCGCTGCTCACCCATCTGCTGGAGCACGGCGAGGCCTTCAGCCCTGACGAGACCACTCCTGGCCTCTTCATCTACGCGCCGCCTCCCAGCGATGAGGAGGAGGAGCCTGAGGAGGAGGACGAGGAGCTGCTCGAGGAGGTTCAGCCCGCGCGTCGGCGTCGCGGCGGCCGCTACGACGAGGACGAGTAGCCGCGCCCCGCAGCCCTTCCGGCGATCGCTCTCCAACGGTGCCAGAGACGCCCCGCCGGGGCGTCTCTGGCTTTGACAAGGAGGAGTATGATGAGCTTCGAAGCGCAGCTCGCCAGCCTCGGCGACCTGGGCAAGCCGCTTGCTCACGTCGAGCTCAAGGCGCTCTCGAACCTCGGCCCCGAGATGCTGAAGGTGTTCTGGGCGGCCTGGCGAGAGTTCGCGGCCGAGCGACGCCTTGCCATCATTCGCGAGCTCGATGAGCTGGCCGAGGATAATATTGACATGGACTTTCGCCCCGTCTTCAGGGCCTGCCTGAGCGACGCCGACCCCCAAGTGCGGGCGGCCGCTGTGGCCGGCCTCTGGGAGGACGAGAGCGAGCGCACGATGGAGCAACTGATCGCTCTGCTGGCCGACGAGGCAGGTATCGTGCGCAGCGCCGCGGCGGTTGCCCTGGCGCCTTTCGCCTATCGGGCGGAGGTGGGCGAGTTGCCCCAGGCGACCGGCCAGCGCATCCTCACCGCCCTGTTGAGTGCCGCTGTCGATCCGGAGCAGCCGCTCGATGTGCGCCGGCGGGCGATCGAGGGCCTCGGCTACTTCGCCAGCTCCAAGGAGGCCCAGGCTGAGATCGGGCGGGCCTATGCCCACTCCGAGATCACGATGCGCGAGAGCGCGGTATTGGCGATGGGCCGCTCGATGCGGCCAACCTGGTTCCCCTACATCGAGCGCGAGCTGAAGAGCCAGTCCCCCGCCCTGCGCTTCGAGGCGGCGCGGGCCGTCGGCGAGCTCGGGGAAGAGGGGCGCCCGCTGCTCTCGGCGCTGCTGCCCCTGGTTGACGACGACGATAGCGAGATCGCCCAGGCCGCCATCTGGTCCCTCGGCCAGGTGGGCGGGCCGGGCGCCAAGCGGGTGCTCGAGCGCCTCGCTCGCTCCAAAGACGAGGCGCGTCGCCAGGCCGCGCGCGACGCCCTCGAGGAGCTGATGATCGATGAGCTCTGAGTCCCGGCGCAACGGGCAGGGGATCGCGGCGCCGCAAGGGAGCTACGCCCATATCGTCCTCTCGCCTCACCTTGACGACGCCGCCCTCTCGCTCGGCGGGACGATCGCCCGGCTCAGCGCCGCGGGCGAGCCGGTGCTGGTGGTGAATATCTGCTGCGGGAGTCCGCCCATCGGCGCGCCCATCAGCAGCTTCGCCGCCTATCAGCATGCCCGCTGGCAGCTGCCGGCCGACGAGGCGGTGGACCTGCGCAAGGCCGAGGACGCGGCCGCACTCGCCAGGCTCGGCGCCGATAGCCTGCAGCTCGAGTTGCTCGACGCGATCTATCGTATGCCGGGTGCCTACATCGATGACGCGACCCTCTTTGGCCCCATCGCCCCCGACGATCCGCTAGTTGAGCTTGTTCGTCCCTCGCTGGAAGCCATCATCGCGGCATCGCCGGCTGCCCGCGTCTACGCGCCTCTCGGCGTCGGCAACCATGTCGATCATCAGGCGGTGCACTGGGTCGCGACCGAGCTCGCCGCCGGGGCGCCGGTCCTGTACTACGAGGATTTCCCGTACGTGGCTCGTGAGGGTGCGCTCGCCGCGCGCCTGGCGGACCACGCCCTGCAACGACTCGTACCCGTTGTGATGCCGATTGACGAGACCCTCGAGCGGAAGATCGCCGCGGTGGCCGCCTACGAGAGCCAGCTCAGCACGCTCTTCGGCGACGGCGGGCGCATGGCCGATGTGGTGGCCGGCTACGCCGCCTCCGTCGCGGGGCGGCCGGGCGCCTACGCCGAGCGCCTCTGGGCGCCGCAGCCATGAGCGCAACCCTTGTCAGTGGGGCCCTGGCGCTGACTGAGCCGGGGCCGGAGGAGTGGGACAGCTTTGTGGTGGCCCACCCCCAAGGCAGCCTGCTTCAGCAGAGCGGCTGGGGCGCGCTCAAGGCGGGCTTTGGCTGGGAGGCGCGGCGCCTGGCCGTGCTCGGTGGCGATGGGCGCCCTTTGGCCGGCGCGCTGCTGCTGCTGCGGGCACGCTATGGGGTGAGCGTCGCCTATGCGCCCCGCGGCCCGCTGCTCTCCGGGGAGTCCGCCGTGGATCGGCTGCTGCTCAGCGGGCTGGAGCGGGTGGCCCGCCGGGCCAGGGCCGTCTTCCTACGCCTGGAGCCGAACCTGCTCGAGGGCGACCCGCGGGCCGACGAGACCCACACCTGGCTGCTGCTCCAGGGGCTGCGGCCCGCACCGACCATCCAGCCTCGCAGCTCGATCCATCTGGAGCTGGCGGCGCCCGAGGCCGCATTGCTCGCAGCCTGCTCGAAAGGCCATCGGGCCGACATCAGGCGGGCCGAGCGGAACGGCGTGCAAGTGCAGGTGGGGACGGAGGCCGACTTGGCGGCGTTCCACGCCATCATGCGGGCGACCGGCGAGCGGGCGGGTTTCGGGGTGCACAGCGAGGCCTACTACCGGGCGGCGTGGCGAATCTTTCAGCCGCGGAGCCGCCTGCTGCTTGCCCTGCTCGACGGCCGCCCGGTGGCTGCGCACCTCGTCTTCGCCGATGCTCGTGCCGGCCTCTATCTCTACAGCGGGGCCGACGAAGCGGGGATGAAAGCGGGCGCCAACCATCTGCTCGAGTGGCACGCCTTGCGCTGGGCGAAGGAGTTGGGCTGCGAGCGCTACGACTTCTGGGGCATCCCCGATGCCCTCGGCCGGGCCGCGGCGGCACCTGACGAGGCCGCTCGCGCCGCTCTCGAGGCCGAGGCCCAAACCGACCCGCTGAGCGGCGTGTATCGCTTCAAGAAGGGCTTCGGTGGCAAGGTGGTGCGCTATCTGCCCGCCTACGACCGCGTGCTGATCCCGCCGCTCTACCCGCTGGCGCGACGGCGGATCGACTGAGGGCGGGCCTCTCACGCTGCCGCCCCCCAAGCTCCGAGCTTGGGGGGCGGGTGAAAGGCGGTGGGCGATGGGCGGTAATGGAGGGCTGTAGCGGTACGGATTACGGACTCCGCCGCACGGCTAACGCACTCCGCGGGCCTTGTCCCAAGCGAAGCGCACGGCATCCTTGAACTGCTCCCAAGTACCGGGGTTGTGCTCCTCCCAGCGGGTGCGGGCGTCGGGCTCAATGGCGCTCCAATCCCGATCTTGGTAGCGGCGGTCGCTGGCGAGGGAGTAGCCGTACTGGTAGACGGGCTTGTAGTCGTCGTAGGTATAGCCGGCGCTGGCGAAGTTGCCCTGATAGTGGGTCCGGTAGTCGTTGTCGTAGTGGTCGAAGCTGCGGATGCCGGTGTCGGCTACATAGCCGCCGGCCCCCGTGCTGCCCATTGTGCCGGCGGTGCCCATCGTGCCGGCGCCGGTGGTGCTGCTAGTCATCGGCTCGGTATCAGCATCGTAGCCCGTCCAGCCGCTGCTGCGCCACTCGTTGGTGCGCTGCTCGATGTCAACGGCGCCGTGGCGGCTCATGATGTCGCGGGCGGTTGCGGCCATGCTGTCGTCGGTGGCGACGCTCACCAGAGTGCCGCCGCGACGGACGCCCTCGGTGTAGAAGCGGGCATCCTCGTCGGGCACGCCTGCGCCGATCAGGCCGCCGAGCAGGCCGCCGGTGGCCGCGCCGATGCCGGCGCCCAAGGCGCCCGCGCCGACGGTGGCCGCCGTGGTGCCGATCGCAGCCGCGATCGGGCCCGCGGCGAGCACTGGGCCGATGCCGGGGATGGTCAGCAGGCCGGCGCCCACCAGCAGGCCGAGGGCTCCGCCGAGGACCGTGCCACCAACCGCGCCGGCGCCCGCGCCCTCTGCGGCCTGGCTCTCATCGGCGCCAACCATACGTCCGTGCTCACTACGATGTACGGCGTCGTTCGAGACGAGGCTGATATCCTCGCGACGGAAGCCACTATCAATCAGATCCTCAACGACCTGCTGGGCCTCGCTGTAGCGATCGTAGAGGCCTACAACGGTCTTAGCCATGGGGACACCTCCTGTGGTTAGGGTTAGGGACTTACCTCCCTACGGTCTGAGGATTGCAGGATACGTGCCGCGGGCAGGAGGAATAGGAGCGGTTTCTCTACCAAAACGTCATGCCGTCCGGGCGCGGCGGGCGTTATAATGGCGGCAGCCCGGTCTGCGAGACGATGCGAGAGCTATGACAACACTGCGAGAGATGCTGGCCGGCGTTGCCGTGCTGCGAGCCGACGGCCCCTTGGACATCCCGATCGCAGGGCTGGCCTACGATTCCCGCGAGGTGGTGCCCGGCGGCCTGTTCGTGGCGATCAAGGGCTACCACGTCGACGGCCACGCCTTTGTGGAGCAGGCGGTGGCCCGCGGCGCGGCCGCGATCGTGGTTGATGCCCGTCACTGGGATGGCCCTGCGCCCGACGGGGTGACGCTCGTGGCCGCCCTGGACAGCAGGGTGGCCCTGGCGCCGCTGGCCGCCGCCTTTCACGGCTATCCCGCTGCCCGCCTGCAGACGATCGGCGTCACAGGGACGAAGGGCAAGAGCACGACGACCGACCTGACGAGCCAGGTGCTCGACGGCTGCGGCCGGCGCACAGGCCTGATCAGCACGGTGGACTTTAAGATCGGGCCACGGCGCTGGGCCAACAGCACGCGCCAGAGTACGCCCGAAGCCCCCGATATCCAGGGCCTGCTCGCCGCCATGCTCGCCGACGGCTGCGACACCGCCGTGATCGAGGCCACATCCCACGCCCTCTCGGCCCGCTGGAACCGCCTCGGCGGCTGCATGTTCAACGTGGCGGTCTTCCTGAATATCACCCACGAGCACCTGGACTACCACGGCAGCTTCGAGCAGTACCGGGCCGATAAGGCGCGCCTCTTCGAGTTGCTGGCCGAGCGGTCGCCCCGCGGCGGGCGGCGCAAGCGCCCCCTCTGGGCGATCGGCAACGCCGACGACCCGAGCTGCCCGGTGTTCCTTGCCGCCGCGCCCGCGGCCGCCAACCGGCTCACCTTCGGCATGCGGACGCCCGCCGATGTGCGGGCCCGGGAAGTACAGGCCGGCCCTTCCGGCTCAAGCTTCTCCGTTGATACGCCGTGGGGCAGCACGACGATCCGCCTGGGTCTGCCGGGCCTCTTCAACGTCTCGAACGCCCTGGCCGCCCTCAGCGTCGCCCTGAGCCAGGGCGCTGACCTGGAGGCGGCGGCCGCGGCGCTGGCCACGGCCCGCGGGCCCCGTGGGCGCATGGAGCCCGTTGTGATGGGCCAGCCCTTCGATGTGATCGTGGACTACGCCCATAACCCCGATTCGTTCGCCCAGGTCTTCGGTATGCTGCGCCCCCTCACCCGCGGGCGGATCATCGCCGTCTTCGGCAGCGCCGGCGAGCGCGATGTGGCCAAGCGGGCCATCCAGGGCGAGATCGCCGGGCGCGCCTGCGACCTGCTCGTGCTCACCGACGAGGACCCCCGCGGCGAGGATCGGGAGGCGATCATCGCCCAGATCGCCGAAGGCGCCGAGCGGGCCGGTATGCGCCTCGGCGACGGCTACTACATCATCCCCGACCGGGCCGCCGCGGTGGCTGAGGCGATCGGCGCCGCGCGGCCGGGCGACCTGGTGCTGCTGCTGGGCAAGGGCCACGAGGGCAGTATCATCTACGCCGACCACAGCCTCCCCTGGGATGAGGCCGCCGAGGCGCGCAAGGCGCTCGCCCAGCTCGGGTACGGGGAAGTGAGCAGCGAGCAGTGATCGATCTTGCGCCGAGTAACCCGTACTCGCTGACGATCGCGACGCCGGTGGTCGCCGCGGCGGGATGCCTCGGCTACGGCGTGGAGGTGGCGCGGCAGCTGGGCTTCGCGCAGCCCGACGCGGCCCACGGGCTCGGCGCCCTGATCACCCGCACCACCACGCCCCGCGCTCGCCGCGCCGCCACGCCCCCGGTCCTCACCGAGACGCCGGCCGGCGTTGTCTACAGCGGCGGCGAGCAGAACCCGGGGCTGCGCAGCGTGCGCCAACGTTTCGCTCGCATCTGGGCCGGCTGGGCGCTGCCTGTGGTACTGAGCGTCGCCGCCGCCGACGCGGACGAGCTTGCTGAGGCCCTGATCGATATCGATACCGTCGAGGGCGTGCGTGGCCTGGAGTTGCCGCTCGCCGCTAACGGCGCCATCACACCAGAGGCCGCGGAGCGCCTGGTGGCCGCCGTGCGCGCCGCCACGCCGCTCCCCCTGATCGTCAAGCTGCCCGGCCATGCTGCCGATCTGGAGGCCCTGGCGATTGCGGCGGCCGAAGCCGGCGCCGACGCCTTGAGCCTGATCGATGGGCTTCCCGCCAGCGCGCACACGCCCACCGGGCCCGTGGCCGGCCTGCTCTGCGGCCCGGCGCTGCGCCCGTTCGCCCTGCGAGCCGTGGCCAGCGTCTGCGCCCGCGTCAGCTTGCCGGTGATCGGCGGCGGCGGGGTGTGGGATCCCGACGACGCTCGCGCCCTGCTCGACGCTGGCGCCACGGCCGTGGCTATCGGCAGCGCCTTGCTCGTGGACCTCCGCGCCGCCGCGCGTGTGGCTCACGAATTGAGCATCGAGCATTGAGAAGGGCGAAGCTGCCCAGCGTTCTCAAGGCGCAATGCCTAATTGTGCTGCTTCGCAAGGCTGGCATGCAGGCGCACCTAGGCCACCCCCCAAGCTCACAGCTTGGGGGGTGGCGGTAATCTACCAGCACGCTTACTGGCTAACTCCCGGGCTGCGTCTCGAAGACTATGAACTCGCGCCCGTCGCACTGTGATCCTTCAACGAGGCGCTCCTGGCCGTCGGGGTAGCGCTCGTAGAGCGCCTGCAGCGTCGGCAGGTCCTCGCGGTTGAGCACGAACCAGCCCGGCCTGCCGCCAAGCTCGACGGCGCGGGCCTGATCGGGACCCATCACCGTATTCGGGAAGGTGATCTCGCCGATCCAGACGCCGACGGCCCGCGAGTCGACCCAGTGAGGGTAGCCGACGATCCAGGCCGCCCTGCGATCGTGGCCGCGAGCCTCCCACGCCAGCAGCTCTCGGGCGATGTCGGAGGCGTTCTGGGCTCGCGGGCAGTACTGCGCCGGGTAGTCCACGAAGACCCGCCGCTGGTTCAGGCCAACCACGAGCAGCGCGAGGGCGGCGACGCCCGCCAGCGCCCCGCCGTAGAGCCGGCGGCTTCCACTCGCCCTGAGCTGCTCCAGCAGCAGCGCCGGCCCCACGGCGCAAACGATCATCAGGGCGGGCAAGGCCCCGCCGGTGCGCACCACGCTCGGGTTCTCGTCGGGAAAGGCGATGCTCAGCGCCGAGGGGATCAGCATCAGCACCCCGGCCAGCAGCGTAAGCGCTGGCCAGGGATTGCGGGTACGCCAGCTGTGGGCCAGACAGGCCGCCGCGCCCACGACAAGCAGCCCGCCGAGCACAACATCCATCGCCGGCCGGTCGGGCAGGTTCGCCACCCAGACTCGGTCGTGCGTGAAGTTGAACATCAGCAGCACATTCTTGAGGTTGTTGAGGAAGATCTGCGCCGGCTC
>DAOUGF010000381.1:0-7859 GCA_034429295.1 Chloroflexaceae bacterium | reverse complement strand
CACGGCACTCGCCTCCTGCTTGGGGTCCAAGGGTGATGCCCCTGGCGCGGGGGGGTGTCGGGGGGCGCGCGTCCGCCCCCTGACAAATCAAGCGGGCTGCGGGGCGCCGGACGCAGTGGCGCGAAGCGCTTGCGCCCGCACGCTGCGTGGAGGCGTTCTCCACCGCCGCAGCGTAGGGCGTCAGCGCTCGCACGCAGCCGGGGCGGCAGCCCCGCACGCAGCGTAGGGGTGCGCCCACCGCCCGGGCGCCAGACCCCCTGTGGTATCATGCCGCGTGGGCAGATTGCCCGATTTATATTTACATAAAAACAAGAGGAACTGACATAATGCCCGCGAAGCGAACCGTCACTATTGGTCTGGTACAGATGCGCTGCACCCCTGATCCGGAGGAGAACACCCGCCGGGCCATCGCCGGGGTGCGCGAGGCTGCGGCCCGTGGCGCCCAGGTGATCTGCCTGCCCGAGCTCTTCCGCTCGCTCTACTTCTGCCAGAGCGAGGAGCATGTGAACTTCGCCCTGGCCGAGCCGGTCCCAGGGCCGAGCACTGAGCGTTTCGGCGCCCTCGCCCGCGAGCTCGGCGTGGTGATCATCGCCAGCCTCTTCGAGAAGCGCGCGGAGGGCCTCTACCACAATACCGCCGCGGTGCTCGACGCCGACGGCAGCTACCTCGGTAAGTACCGCAAGATGCACATCCCCGACGACCCGCTCTTCTACGAGAAGTTTTACTTTACCCCGGGCGACCTGGGCTTCAAGGTTTTCCCCACTCGCTTCGGCCGTCTCGGCGTTCTGATCTGCTGGGACCAGTGGTATCCCGAGGGCGCCCGCCTCACCGCGCTCCGCGGCGCCGACATCCTCTTCTACCCCACCGCCATCGGCTGGCACCCCTCCGAGAAGGCGGAGCACGGCGTGGCCCAGCACCAGAGCTGGGAGCTCATCCAGCGCTCCCACGGTGTGGCCAACGGCTGCTACGTGGTGAGCGTCAACCGCACCGGCCACGAGGGTGACCCCGACGGCGGCATCGAGTTCTGGGGCCAGAGCTTCATCAGCGACCCCCAGGGCACCATCCTCGCCAAGGCTCCCGTCGATGAGCCCGCCGTGCTCGTGCAGCCCATCGACCTCGGCAAGCTCGACGTGCAGCGCACCCACTGGCCCTTCCTGCGGGACCGCCGCATAGACGCCTACGGTGAGATCACGAAGCGCTTTATCGACCAGGAGTAGGTGCCGGCATCCACGCTATGAAGACACCACGCGAGCTCGGCTATCGCATGCCCCCCGAGTGGGCGCCCCATCAGGCCACCTGGCTCTCCTGGCCTCACAAGGAGGCCAGTTGGCCCGGTAAGCTCGACCGGGTGCTGCCCGTCTACGCCAAGGCCGTCGCTGCTCTGGCCCGCTCCGAGCCCGTCCACATCAACGTGAACGACGCCGCGATGGAGGCGTCGGCCCGCGAGCATCTGGCCGCCGCAGGGGCCGCCGGCGAGATCCACTTCCACCACTTCCCGACCAACGATGCCTGGTGCCGCGACCACGGCGCGATCTTCGTGGTGCGCGAGGAAGAGCCGCGGCTGGCCGCGGTGGATTGGGGCTACAACGCGTGGGGCGGCAAATATCCGCCCTACGATCTCGACGACCAGATCCCGCGGCGGATGGCCGCCTACCTCGACGTGCCTCGCTTCGAGGCGGGCATGATCCTGGAGGGCGGCTCAATCGAGGTGGATGGCGCCGGCCTGCTGCTGACCTCCGAGCAGTGCCTGCTCAACCCCAACCGCAACCCCGAGCTGAGCCGCGAGCAGATCGAGGAGCGGCTGCGCGACTACCTCGGCGTCGAGAAGATCCTCTGGGTGGGCGAGGGGATCGTTGGCGACGATACCGACGGCCATATCGACGATATCGCCCGCTTCGTCGCGCCCGCGACCGTGCTCGCCGCCGTGGAGGAGGATCCGCAGGATGCGAACTACCACCTGCTCCAGGAAAACCTGCGCCGCCTCCAGCTGATGACCGACCTGGCCGGCAGGCCGCTCACCGTACTGACCATCCCGATGCCGCCGCCGGTCGAGTACGAGGGGCAGCGGCTGCCGGCGAGCCACGTGAACTACTACATCGGCAACAAGGTGGTGCTGCTGCCCACTTTCGGCGGCCCCAGCGACGAGCGCGCCGCTGCCGTGCTGCGCCGCTGCTTCCCCGACCGCGAGATCGTCGGGATCGACTGCACCGACGTGGTCTGGGGCCTCGGCGCCTGGCACTGCCTCACGCAGCAGGTGCCGGCGGTGGGGTAGGCGCGGGCGCTGCCGCACTGCGTCCCACCGTCAGGGAGCGGACGCGCGTCCCTGACAACTCCTGACCCCAAGTCCGAGTGTCTTCCTGGCTGCACTCCCGCAGGCGGGCGGGGGACGTTTGGATCGCGAAAAACGCGAAATGGGGCGTTACGAAGTGGCGCGCAGCGCTTAAAACGCGAAACGAAGGCGCGAAGACGCGAAAAAGAAGACGCGAAAGCTGTCGCGCTTGGCGGCGGTACCGGCGGCTGGGCCGCCCCGCGCACCCTGTGCTACAATGGCTCGCGCCGGGCCGATCCGCAGAAGGAGAATCCCATGCAGAAGAAAACGATCCGCGATGTGGAGTGGGCGGGCAAGCGCGCCCTGGTGCGCGTAGACTTCAATGTGCCGCAGGATGAGAGCGGCGCCGTCACCGACGATACCCGTATCCGCGCGGCCCTGCCGACTATCCGCTACCTACTCGAGCACGGGGCCAATGGCGTGGTGCTCATGTCGCACCTTGGCCGCCCCAAGGGCAAGGTCAACCCCAAATACAGCATGCGCCCCGTGGTCGAGCGGCTCTTCGAGCTGCTCCCCGAGGCCACTGAGGTTCGCAAGACCGAGGCGATCACGGGCGAGGCCGCCGAGGCCGCGGCGAGCATGCTCCGCCCCGGCATGGTGCTGATGCTCGAGAACACCCGCTTCGACCCCCGCGAGGAAGCTAACGACCCGGCGATGGCTCAGGAGCTGGCGCGCCTGGGCGATGTCTTTGTGAACGACGCCTTCGGCGCAGCGCACCGCGCCAACGCCTCCACCGAGGGCGTGGCACACCACCTGCCCGCCGTCGCCGGCCTGCTGATGGAGAAGGAGTTGGAGTATATCGGCGGCGCGCTGGAGAACCCAAAGCGCCCCTTCGTGACGATCATCGGCGGGGCCAAGATCAGCGATAAGATCGGCGTGATCGAGAACCTGCTCGGCAAGGTGGACGCGCTGCTGATCGGCGGCGGCATGGCTAACACCTTCCTGCTTGCCCAGGGCAAAGAGCTCGGCGACTCGCTTGTCGAGCCTGAGAGCGTGAGCGTCGCCCGCGAGCTGATCGAGAAGGCCAAGGCCGCCAATGTGCGCCTACTGCTCCCCGAGGACGCGGTGATCGCCGACGCCTTCAGCGCCGACGCTAATCGCAAGACTGTGAGCGTCGATGCCGTGCCGGCTGGCTGGCGCGTGCTCGACATCGGCCCTGCCACGGTGCGGCGCTTCAGCGACGAGATCGCCCAGGCGAAGCTCGTCATCTGGAACGGCCCGATGGGCGTCTTCGAGCTCGAGCCCTTCGCCGAGGGCACCCGCGCCGTCGCTCAGGCGATGGCCGCCGCCTCTAGGGCCGGTGCCACGACGATCGTCGGCGGCGGCGACTCGGTGGCCGCCGTGGAGCAGGCCGGCCTCGCTGACGAGATGTCCCACGTTAGCACGGGCGGCGGCGCCTCCCTCGAGCTCCTCGAGGGCAAGGCCTTGCCGGGCGTGGCGGCGCTGCAGGATAGGTAGGGCTTCTGGATCGCGAAATTCGCGAAGGGTAGCGAAAAACACGAAACGAAAGTCGAAGGCGCGAAAGGGAAGACGCGAAAGGGAAGACGCGAAAGGGTTAGTTCGTTCCCTTTCGCGTCTTCCCTTTCCATTTTCGCGGATTCGCGTTTCGTGTTTTAAGCGCTGCGCGCCACTTCGTAACGCGAGCGAAGCTTTCGCGAATTTCGCGATCCAAACACCCTACTGCATCGCCTGGGTCGTATCCATATCCGCCCCTTCAGGCCAGGGCTCCTGGTTGCCGGCCCAGTCGGTGCCCCGCACGCGGAACGCGAAATGTTTGCCCTCATCCGGGCCGAACCAGGCGCTGGTCTCGCTGGTGCCGCGCCTCCAATCGGTCCAGCCGCCCTTCGGTAGCTGGCGCACCTGCACATCGTAGGTGGCGATGCCGCTCATGTCGTCGGTGCCGCCCCAGGTGATCAGGTAGCCGTTGTCCTTGCGCTGGATGGCCGTCACCCGCGCGTCGGGGGCGACGCTGTCCTGGCGGGGCGCCCAGGCGAGGGCGTCGTAGCGCACAGCTTTGTTGTCGTCGCCGGTGAGGTCGCTCAGTTCCACCCGCGGCTGCTCGTTACTCGCGCCGCCGAAGTGGTAGGTGCCGAGCGAGGCCCAGTTCCCCGCGTGCGCCTGCTGGTCGAGCAGCTTCTCGGTGGCGGCGCCGTCGTGGTGGATCACGTAGCGGGCCGAGCTCGTGGCCGCCCTGCCGCACTCCGGGATGTAGACCCGTAGCTCGTAGAAGCCGGGCGCGGGCAACTGGGGCGTCCAGGTCGCCGCGGCCGTGGCCTTGGCGGGATTCGTGGTCGAGTAGGTCCAGGCGTGCTTGCCGTTCAGGCCGCAGCCCTCCTCGAACCAGGGGTCGCCGCTTGGCGTGAAGCCAGCCCCGCCGTCGTCAACGGCGATCGCGCCGGCCTCGACCTCGACCGGTTTGGGCGGCGGCGCTGCGGGGGCGGGCTCCTCCGGCGTGCCCGGTGTGACCGATACGGCGGCGCCAGGGCCAGGGTCCGCGCCGAGCCAGAGGAAACTCACCTCGACCCAATCATCCTTCGTCATCTGCAGGTCGTCCCAGAAGGTGCCGTCGGCGATGTCGATCCCGTTGGGGAGCAGGATGCGCCGGCCCCGCTCATCGCGCCCGCCGTTGTAGCCATCCATGTAGGCGGCCTCGGCCATGGGGCGACCGACCGGCAGGTCGCTGTAGCGGCGGTTGGGGTTCCAGTAGTCGTCCCGTGTGTTCCACGGGCCCACATCCCAGACCGGCGCGATCACGCTGCGGCCCTTGTAGGTGATGCGGACGCGGAACTTGTCGGTGCCCTTGGGCGAGAGGACACTCCAGGATGGCAGGGCGACGAAGCGGTCGCGGGGGCGGATGACGTGCCCGTTGGCGGTGGTGCGGCCGACGAGGCCCTCGCGGGTGGCGAAGATCCGGTAGGTGGGGGCGAGACGCTGCTCCTGTTCCTCAGCGGTCGGGCCGGCGTGCACCTGGGCGGCCAACGTGGCCAACAGGGCGAGAACGGCGATGCTGAGGCGGCGGCGTAGCTTCCCTTCTGACATACAGACTCCTGGCGACGGCGGGCAGCCTGGCGGGAGGGCTGCTGCGAGATGCGTGGCCGTCGCGATGAGGCCCGCGCGCGGATCCGGCTTGCAGGGCCGGGCCGCCTCTGGAGTCCTCGTTGGCTGTGGGGCGCATCCGTCGCCCCGGTTGACCTAGGGGCGCGCCTGGGCGCCCCGTTCTATCCGCCCGATCTGAGGATTCTGGAGCCTGGGGCGGCGACTGTCTCTCGCCGCCCAGCCCCGGGCCTCCTCAACTTACTCCACGGTAAGGTTCTTGAGCGAGGGGATGGCGGCGATCCAGGTTGGGCCGCGGTTAAGGGCGATCTCCTTGCCGTCGCTGCCGTAGAAGCGCAGTTGGGCGAAGCCTGCGCCCTTGCGCCAGGTGGCGTTGATCATCTTGCCGTCGATGAAGACGCGGGCGGCGCCCTCGCCGATCACCTGCTGCTCGATGCGCCCCTTCGGATCGCCGGGGATGGGGCGCTCCGGCACCTCCATCACGATCACGTTGCGGAAGCTCAGCTGCTCGCCGGTGGCCGCATCTACGTGGGGGCGGGCCTGGCGGAAGTAGAGGTAGCTGTTACTGGCCCTATCGTAGCTCCAGCTCACATACGCCTCTTTGTAGATGAAGAAGTAGCGCAGCCGCTGGCTGGCGGGCCGGCGGGCGAGCGGCGCATCGGCTTTGAGCAGGAAGCCGATCTCCCGCAGGTCGGGCGTGTCGGCCTTCTTGCTCGCGGCGAAGGCCGCCAGGTCGGCGCTGGAAGTGTAGAGGTTGTGGGGCGCGGATCGCTGCTGGCTGCGGCGGAAGAAAGCGCCGGCATCCTTCCGCAGCGCGTCCATGTTCAGGATCTCGACCGCGGTTTGGGCCATCGTGAGCGCGTCGGGCGAGCCGCCTGCGTGGGCGTAGACGCCCCTTAGCCCCTTGGCCCACTCCACGAAGTAGGAGCGGGCGCTGCGCACCGGGCCGATCGTATCCAGTTCAGGGCTGATGCCGGGCACGAACACCGCCATGTAGCGCGTGATGCCGAACTCCGCCAGAGCCTCGAAGACCAGGGGCGCCTGGTTCAGCCCCGTCTGAGGGTAGGCGTTGGGGTGGTTATCGATCATCACGACGAACGGGCGCGATGTGACGCCACCGCGGCGGAGCGCGAGATTGCCGGCCTGAGCTGGAGCGGGGAGCGGGTCGTGGAGGGGGATGGGCGCGTAGGCGGCTGCCGAAGGCGCGCTGACGGCGACAATCAGTAGCAGTAGAGCTAGGAGGCTGGCGCGATGCAGGTGGTGGAGCATGCTCGTTGATCTGTCCTTCCGCGTACGTGGCGGCTGGGTCGTAACGGCGCGTATTGTAGCATATATTGCTCTGTATGGCTACATAACGCATCGATCGATGGAGCCTGGCCGGCGGATACTATCTTCCGTCGTTCAACTGTCATCATTCCGTCACTTACGAGTGCGGGTCGGTCCTTAGGGTAGAGCGTAGGGTAAGTATACGATCTACGCATCACATTCTGAGGGGGACAGGCCTTATGCTCCGCGAACGACAGCGCCGCTACGTACGCATCCTGCTGGGGTTCTTCGCCGCGAGTCTGGCGCTGCTGCTTGGCGCCTACACGTGGCGCAGTTCCGCCAACTCGGCTGCGCTCACGGCAACGCCCACCAACCCGCGCCAGAACGACACCGTGACCCTGGTCGGCACCGGCTTCGCGCCGGGCGAGGCCATCTCGGTCTGGATCACCTACCCCGACTTCACCGTGTACGGGGTGGCCGAGCTCGTCGCCAACGACGAGGGCAGCTTCGACTACCCCTATCTGCCCGACTTCCTGGGCGCCACCTTCACGCCCACCGGCATCTACACCTACACCGCCTATGGCCAGAGCAGCGGCCGTGAGGCCTACGCCTCGATCGACGTGGCGATCGACGATGCGCCAGGCCCCAGCCCCGGCGTGACCCTCACGTCTGAGCCTGGCCAGAGCGCCCAAGGCAGCTACTTCGTCTTCCGCGGCAGCGGCTACGTCGCCAACGAGACCGTCGCTGTCTGGCTGCGCTACCCCGACAACTCGGTGGCCGATCTCGGCCAGATCAAGGCCGGGGCGGACGGCAAGATCGAGTATGTGCTCTATGTGGGCGGCGCGCCCGTTGGCCGCTATGCCCTCACCGCCCGCGGCCTCTCGGGCGGCGGCAACGGCATCGCCGAGTTCGATGTGCAGGTGAGCGATCTGACCACCCCCACCGGCCATGCCAGCCTGAGCGTCGGGCCCAGCCCAGACACCCAGCGCAGCTACGCGACCTTCACCGGCTCCGGCTTCCAGCCCAAGGAGATCGTGACCATCTGGGTGACCCTGCCCGACTACTCGACGCGCTGGGTCGGCGATGTGAAGGCCGACGCCGATGGCACCTTCAGCGCGTCGCTCTACCTGAGCGAGCAGGAGCCGGTGGGCAAGCGCACCTTCAGCGCCTACGGCAACACCAGCGGGCTGCGGGCCACCGCCGACTACAC
>DAOUGF010000380.1:0-2105 GCA_034429295.1 Chloroflexaceae bacterium | reverse complement strand
CCGTTCTCGGTAAGCACCTCGACCGCGGCGACGCGGGCGCCCGAGCCGACCCGGCGCGGGGCGGCCGGCAACGCCCGCACCGTGGCCATCTGCCCAAGATGGGCCGGGTCGAGCAGGCGCACGCTGGCGCCTACGTGCAGTTGGGGGCGCGGGGGCTCGGCCTGCCCTCCGCGGGCGAGGGGGATCACCACCCGCGGCCGGCGCATGGGGCGCCGCAGGCTCGTCTGGCCGTCGATCAGAGCCTCTTGGCGATCCTGAGCGCTCAGCAGGTCGAAGATCGGCTGGGACATCGGCCGCACGCCGAAGCCCTCTGTGACGACGATCGTGAGCTTCACATCGCTCACCAGGCGTGGGTTGGGCCACTGCCAGGAGTGGAGCCCCACCCGCCAAGGCGAGAGATCGCTCCAGCCCAGGAACTCTCGCAGCTCGCGCTCTTCGATCCCGCCCACAATGATGCCGCGCACCTGCTCGGCCACCGCCCGGCGCAGGGCCGCCGCGCTGATCCCGGCCCCACAGATCAGGATGGCATAGGCGCTGCGGGCATCGATCTGCTCGGGGCGCACAATCTCGGAGGGCTCCAGCGCGAGCAGCCGCAATACACCGCTCCGCTCCTCGCCGATGCCGAAGGCGCCATAGGCTTGGGCTGCCGGCGTCTCGATCACTACGCCCTCGTACGGGATCACCTCCATCACCAGGCCCCGCACCGCCGCCTGCAGCGCGTACTCCTCCGGGTCGGGGGCGATCGTCACATAGCCCGTCTCCCCGTCGATGTCGGCGATCATGCCGCTCACCGGCGCCAGGCAACTGCGCCCCACCAGGCCGGGCGTGCGGGCGAGCCGCTCGCCAGCCTTGATCTTGTTGCCCTTCTCCAATCGCATGGAGCGATAGACATCGGAGGGCGAGATCCCCAGGCTGCGGGCTACGTTGATGATCTGCGGCGGTGTAGGCCGCAGCGTCCGGGCGATAATATCCTCAGGCTCCACACGGCTGCCACGGTACACCAGCACCTCGCCCGGGTAGGGCAGGCGCCGCTCGATGCGGGCCATCGCGCTGCTGACGACGGGAGGGGTACCCTCCGGGTTGTAAAGAGACATCGGCGCTTGCCTCGCTGATCCGGCTTTCTGCTGCCTCATTATAGCATAGACACCCTGAGAATGGTCCTCGCTCCCGAACCTGTTATAATGGAGGCCTTTCAACCAGGAGCACAACCCCGGATCGTATCGATGTCGCTATGGCGCTGCACCGCCGCGAAGCTCCCCCTCGCCCTCGCGCTCCTGGCCCTCGCGGCGCCCGCCTGTGGCGCCCCGCCCGCCCCGCAAGCGCCGAGCTTCGCCCGCACGGTGGATCTGAGCCATGTGGTGCGCGAGGATATGCCCCGCCTCCCTGGCGAGCCGCCCACCCGCCTGCTCCGCGCTCCCGACGGCGCCCTGCAGCAGCTGCAACTCGGCGCCGCCACCGGCTCGCTCCTGCGGGTGACCGCGGCCCCGGGCGCCGACCTCAGCGATGTCGAGGGACTCTCCCCGCGGGACCTGGTGCTGCCCGCTGTGGTGATCGACGCCCGCGACCGCGCCCAGGACACGCCCGGCTTCGCCCTCAGCGCCGCCGATGTGCGCGCCTGGGAGCAACACTACGGCCCCATCCCGCCCGGCTCGCTCGTCCTGCTCGCCACCGGTTGGGACTTGCGCTGGGGCGACGCCCAAGCCTACCTTGGCCTCACCGGCCAGGGCACGCCCCGCACGCCAGGCTTCGGCGCCGATGCCGTGGACCTGCTGCTCAACCAGCGGGACGTGCTCGCCCTCGGCCTCGACGCCCCCAGCCTCTCCGCCGTCCCCGCCAGCGGCTTCTGCCTGCTGCTCGAGAACCTCACCAACCTGGAGCAACTGCCGCCCACTGGCGCCACCGTGGTGATCGGCGCTCTCAAGCTTCAGCGCGCCCAGAGCAGCCCCGCCCGCGTGCTCGCCCTGATTCCATGAAGTGAGAAGGTAGCAGTGAGAAGCCCCGGCGGTCCGCCAGATAAACACCAGCCAGTTGATGGGTCAGGGCAGATGGAGGCAGCTGTGCGCACCGGACGAGCTTTCTTCTCGCGGCTCGCGGCTCCCCCCCCC
>DAOUGF010000379.1:0-5104 GCA_034429295.1 Chloroflexaceae bacterium | reverse complement strand
TGTCGGGGGCGGGCGTCCGCCCTCCGACAAACGGCGGGACACAGCCGCCGCTACCCCGCGGCGCCCGCCGCCTCAGCCTTGAGCCAGAGCGCCTGGTACGGCGCCAGTTCCACGGCGAGCGCGCCATCCTCCTCGGCCGTGAAGCTCTCGCCGCTGATCAGGTCAACGTAGCGAGCGCCGGGCGCGCCTGTGGCGCTGGCGCTCTGCGGGGTCGCCGCCACGTTGTGCAAACAGAGCAGCGGCGGGCCGGATGGCCCCTGCCGCTCGAGCGCGAAGAGCGCGTCGCCGAGGGCCAACACGCGCTGCGGGGCGTTCGGGTGGAAGGCCGGTTCGGCGCGGCGGGCGCGGAGCAAGGCCACCATCCGCCGCAGCACGGCGCCCTCGCGGCGGGTCGGGTCGGCGATGCGGGCCCGGAGTTCGTCGAGTTGCCACTTCTCGCGGTTCAGCGAGCGGGCGCGGCCGGTGCGGGCGAAGCCGGCCTGGTCGTTCGGCGAACCAACCATGCTGTGGACGTAGACACCGGGCACGCCTTGGAGCGCCAGCATGATCGCTTGGGAGCAGATGAAGCGGTCGACCGTCAGCGCCAGCGGCTCGCCCGCCGCCGGGTCGCTCAGCGCGTCGAACCAGGTACAGTTCAGCTCATAGGGGCTCTGGCTGCCGTCGGGGTTGTTCTTGTAGGAGACGCGGCCGCCGTGGCGCTCTACCTGCGCGCAGAGGCCGGCCACCTCCTCCTGCGTCAGGATGCCGGTGGCTGGCACCACGCCGATGCCGTCGTGGGAGGCCAGGAAGTTGAAGAAGGCCGTGCTGGCGCTCGGCGGCGCCAGATCTCGCGCCCAGCCGCTCAGCCGCGTGGCGTCGCCCGTGGCGAAGGCGTGGAGTACCAGCGGCGCCAGCGGGAATTGGTAGACCAGCTGGGCCTCGTTCGTGCCGTCGCCGAAATAGCTGATATTGTCGGCGTGGGGCACGTTCGTCTCGGTGATCAGCAGCACTTCGGGCGCGACGGCGTCGAGCACGGCCCGCCAGAGCTGCACCACCCGATGGGTCTGCGGCAGGTGGATGCAGCGCGTGCCGATCTCCTTCCAGAGGTAGCCGATCGCGTCGAGGCGGATGAGGCTCGCGCCGTGGGCCACGTACTCCAGCAGCACGCCCGTCATCTCCAGCAGCAGCTCAGGGTCGCCGAAGTTCAGGTCGATCTGATCGGCGCTGAAGGTCGTCCAGACATGGCGCACGCCCGCTGGCGTCTCGAAGGGCGTGAGCAGGGGTGTGGTCCGCGGCCGCGTCACCCCACTCAGGTCAACCGATGGGTCCACGATGTGGAAGCGGGACTCCGCCCCCGGCACGCCGGCCAGAAAATCCTGGAACCAGCGGCTGCTGGCGGAGACGTGGTTGACCACAGCGTCGAACATCAGCCGGTAGCGCCCGCGCAGGGCCTCGACATCATCCCAGCTGCCCAGCGCGGGGTCCACCGCGAGGTAGTCCACCACGGAGAAGCCGTCGTCGGAGGTGTAGGGGTAGAAGGGGAGGATGTGGACGCCGCTCACCGCGCGCTCGAAGACCGTGTCGAGGGCTGTGCCGAGCGTCTGCAGCGGCGGGCGGCCCGGCTCGCGCACTTGGTCGCCGTAGGTGATCAGGATCACGTCGTCCTGGGTGAGGCGCTCTTGAGGCGGGCCGGGCTGCTCAGAGCGTGGGCGGCGGGCGGCGAAGGCGGCGAGCAGCTCCTGGAGCCGTGCGAAGGTCGCGGCGCCTTGCGCCTCGCCGTAGATGGCGCCCAGGTGCTCGCGCATGCGCTGCTCGGGGGTGCTCGTCATAGGCGCTCCTCCTTTCTTTCAGCTCCTGAAAGTTGCCGGCCCGCTGCGCTGCGGATTCCTCTTTTAGCCTCGTCAGCTTCCGGAAGCTACCGGACTCGTCACGCTACAGAGTACACGGGAGCGGCTCCGATGTTAGGTTCGGGAGGGTTCTTGGGAACTGGTAGCTTCCGGAAGCTAAGAACACAAAGCCACCTAATCATCCCCCGTAAGCAGCGGCTCGGGCGGCAGGCCCCGCAGGCGGCGGTACTCAGGGATGCGGATCATCGGCGGGCGCTCGTGGTCGCGGATCTCCCGCAGTTCGAGGTGGAAGCCGCCATCCTCGCGCTGGGTGATCAGCTTCATGCTCTGGTTCACCGGCTCGAGCAGGCTTACCCGCTGGCGCTGCTCTAAGCGCTGCATCACCACCTGGGTGATGGCGAAGGCCATCTTGGAGAGCGGCACCAACTCCTGGTTGCGATGGATGCGCTCTAGCAGGTCCACCTGAGCGAGGGCATTCAGGCCGTGCTGCTCCAGCAGATCGATCAGCAGGCCCGTCTCAACGCCGTAGCCGGTGAAGAAGGGCACCGCCTCGAGGGCCGCGCGGCGCCCGGCGTACTCGCCGGAGAGCGGCTGGAGCATGCCGGAGAGCTCGGGGTAGAAGAGATTGAGCAGCGGGCGGGCGGTCAGCTCGGTCACCCGGCCGCCGCCGCTGGCCTGCACCTGCTCGCCGAACTGGATGGGCCGCCGGTAGAAGCCCTTGCTGAAGACTAGGCGGCGCTCGCGGAGCAGCGGCCCGAGCAGGCCGTAGACGAAGCGGGGATGGAAGTTCTTGATGTCGGTGTCGCACCAGACGATGATGTCGCCATTCACGACATAGAGGCTCTTCCAGAGCGCCTCGCCCTTGCCAACGAAGGCGCCGTACTGGGGCAGGATCTCCTGGTGCAGATAGACGGGGATGCCGTGGGCGGCGGCGATCTCGCGGGTGCGATCTTCGGAGCCACTGTCGATCAGCACTAGCTCGTCGAGTAGGGGCACCTCGGCCATCAGGTGCTCCTGAAGCTGGCCAATGATCTCGCCGACGGTGGCCTCCTCGTTGAGCGAGGGCAGCGCCACGCTGATAGTGACGCCCTGCTGCTGCTTGAGGGCGTGGAGGCGGCGCAGGTCGTCGAACTCGGTGGAGCTGAAGGTGTTCTCGGCGAACCAGCGGTCCACTGTGGCCGAGAGATCGAGGTTCTGCTGCCAGATCTGCTGGGCCTGCTCCTCGGCTTGGGCCATACGGTGGCGGATGAGCACGATCGTCGAGTCGGCCTGGCGGAGGATGCGGTCGGCGAGCGAGCCAAGGGGCGCCTCCGGGTCCTGGCGGCGCCCGGTGACGCCGATCACGATCGCCTGGTGGTCGGAGGCCTCCGCGAGGATAGCCTGGTCGGCGGGGATGGTGCGCTCGAGCCAGCGGGTGACGCGGGGCATGGTGCGGAGCGACTGCAGACTCTCGCGGACCACGGTGTTGTCGGGGAAGCGCGGGTTGGCGGCGTAGAGCACGCTGATCGAGGCGTCGTAGTGTTCGGCCAGCGCCAGGGCGATGTCGCAGGCGAGGGCGGTGTGAGGGCCGCCGCGCACGGGCAGCAGCACCCGGCGCCAGGGCTCGTTGTCTCGCAGGCGCACCACCACTACGTCGCAGGGAGGGTGGCGGAGCAGGCTGTCGTGGGGCGGGCCGAAGAGCCGCTCCGAGGACGAATGGGCGGCCTGCCAGCCGAGCAGGATCAGGCTGGCCCGCTGCTCCTCGGCGGCGGTGCGGATGCCCTCGGTGATGTCGTGGGCCACCGTGATCACGGTGCGCACCGGCACATCCATCTGGTCGAAGGCGCCCCCCGCGTCGTACTCGGCCCGCACCCGGCGGGCCTCCAGCATTCCGTCGCTGAGCGGCTGGTCGGGTGGCACCACCACCACACTCACCACCACCACCTGCCCCTGCTGCTGGCGGGCGATCGCCGCGGCGAGGGGCAGCAGCAGGCGCACCTTCTCCAGCGAGCGCGCCGGTAGCAGCACCACATAATCGCCAGCGCCGTTCCGCTCGTTATGTTCTGTCATCTTCCTCTCCTCCTCGCCCGCTGGCGCTCGTGGGATCGCAGCTTGCTGGCGCCCTCCGCCTGGCCCCATAGCGATGATGGCAGGTGGCGGCCGCTCGCTCGTGACAGCAATCTGCAATCGTTCAGTCTGCCATTTCGAGCAGCGGGGCGATCGCCTGGCGATAGATCGCCTCCCAGGTGTAGCTGGTGCGCACGCGTCGCCGCAGGCTATAGCGCGGCTCCAAGGCCAGGGCGGATGCGATGCGCCTGGCCGTCGTAAGCGGCGGCTCGTCGTGGCCGAAGTAGAGGGCAGCATCGCCCGCGGTCGCCCGCAGTGGCGGGATGTCGCTGCAGAAGATCGGAATGCCGCTCAGCCCGGCTTCCAGGGCCGGGATGCCGAAGCCCTCGTAGCGGCTCGGGAAGAGCAGCCCGTCCGCGAGGCGGAAGAGGTCGGCCAGCATGGCGTCGCTCACCGCTCGCGGCCGTCCGGCCTCATCGGTGAAGACCTCGTAGAGGAAGATCGCCGCATCGCCCGCGCCGGAGCTCTCCCGCAGCGCCAGCAGCTCGGCCAGGTAGGCGGCGTTGGTCGGGTTGTGGGGGCCGGGTGGCCCCGTTACCACCAGGCGGGCGTCGTGGCCCAGGCTCCGCATGGCGCCGACGATGGCGATCGCCTGCTCGATATTCTTGCGCCTGGTGATGCGGGCCGGCAGCAGCAGCAACGGTGCGGCCGTCAGCAGATCCAGCTGCTCCACCAGCGCCAGTGTCGCCGGCTCCAGCTTGAGGAAGCCCCCCAGATCCACCCCCGGCGTCACCACGGCGATCTCCTCCGTATCCAGCCCGAGCAGTCCCGCCAGCATGCCCCTGCGGTCCTCCGACACGACCACATAGCGGGCGCCGGGCCACGGCTCCCGCAGCAGCTCCCAAGGGGGGCCTGGGTGCAGCTCGGGGGTGTAGAGCGGGTCGAGCCAGGCGAAGTCGTGGCACCACGCCAGCAGGCGCGGGAGGCGCCCCGCGTCGTGCAGGCGGCGCAGGGCTGTGGTGAAGGCCAGGTTCTTGTGCAGACTTAGCACATTGTGAACCATCACCGCCTCCACGCCGTCGAGGGCGTCGGCGAGCCAGGCCGTGAGCCGCTCGACCAGAGCGTGGAAGGCCGGGCTCACCGTGCCGGCGGCCAGCTCGCGAGCCAGGCTCTCCAGCAGCTCGCCGCGAGAGCCGAGCTCAGGCAGGATGCGCAGCTCCACCTCAGGGTCG
>DAOUGF010000378.1:0-1716 GCA_034429295.1 Chloroflexaceae bacterium | reverse complement strand
ACGCTCTACCAGCTCGCCAGCGCCTCCTTCAGCGGCGACCCGCAGCTGGCCCAGGCCGCCACGCTGCTGCTCATCCCCGACCTCTTCCACTACTGGATGACGGGCCGCAAGGTGGCCGAGTACACCAACGCCTCCACCACCCAGTTCCTCGACGCCCGCGAGCGGCGCTGGGCCACCGAGCTCCTGACCGAGTTGGGCCTGCCCACAGCCATCCTGCCGCCGATCGTCGAGCCCGGCACGCCACTCGGCACGCTGCTGCCCGCGGTGCGCGACGAGGTGGGGCTGCGCCACGACGTGCAGGTGATCGCCAGCGCCACCCACGACACCGCCAGCGCCGTGGCCGCCGTCCCCGGCCTCGACGAGCGCAGCGCCTACATCAGCAGCGGCACCTGGAGCCTGGTGGGTGTCGAGTTGCCCGAGCCCATCCTGACCGAGCAGGCCCGCACCCTGAACTTCACCAACGAGGGCGGCGTGGCCGGCACGATCCGCTTCCTCAAGAATGTCGGCGGGCTCTGGCTGCTCCAGGAGTGCCAGCGCCGCTGGCAGCAGGAGGGCCACGCCTACAGCTGGCCCGAGTTGGTGGCCCGCGCCGAGGCGGCTCCGCCGCTGCGCAGCCTGGTGGACCCGGACGCGCCGGAGTTCCTCGCCCCCGGCGATATGCCCGCTGCCCTGCGCGACTACTGCCGGCGCACTCGCCAGCCCGAGCCTGAAGATGTGGGCGCCCTTGTGCGCTGCTGTCTCGAGAGCCTCGCGCTGAAGTACCGCTGGGTGATCGAGTCGCTGGAGCTACTCACCGGGCGGAAGATCGAGACTGTGCGGGTTGTGGGCGGTGGCAGCCAGAACGCGCTGCTCTGCCAGCTCACCGCCGATGCCTGCAGGCGCCCGGTGGTCGCCGGCCCGGTCGAGGCCACGGCTCTCGGCAACATCCTCGTGCAGGCCGTGGCTACGGGACACCTCGCCGATATCGCTGCTGGGCGCCAGGCGGTGGCCGCCTCGTTCCAGCAGACCGTCTATGAGCCGCGGGTTACGGAGGACTGGGACGCGGCCGCGATCGGCTTCTCGGCGCTTGTGGCCGCCGCCGATCGCTACTAGTGGCCGTACAGCTTAGTCTGTAGCTGTGCTGCTTCGCAAGATTGGCACACTGGCGCTGCTGCACCGCGCCCTCAAGCTCTCAGCTTGAGGGCGCGAGAGCAGGCGCCAGGCTACTCCGCCCAGCTTTCACCCTCGCCTTGCTCGCTCTCATCGGGGCGGGTGGCCGCGCCTCGTCGGCGCCGATCACGATGGGCTGGTTATCTGCGTGCCCTCCGAACTATCTCCCCGCCAAGATCCACCGGTGCAAGTACGATCCGCGGGCTGCCCTCGCGAAGATCTGCTATGCTATTCAAATAAAGCCCCCGGAAGCGCATCATGGCGGCTGCCGCAACTGCTCGAGCGATCCGAGCAATTGGTGATAAAGCGACGGGAGAGGCGTCCAGCCGTGGTGAGGGAAGGGGAGCATCAGCGAACGACAGCCGCGATCTACAACCGCATGAAGAAGGGGCACGCGCAATGGAGATCGAGGCGAAGTACCGTGTGGGCCCAGCGGAGATCGAGCTCGTTGCCGCCCTTCGCATCCTCGACCGCTATACGCTGGAGCCGGCGCCCGAGCCCGAGTTGCAAGAGAACATCTACTATGACACGGCCGATGGGCGCCTTGCGGCTGCGCGCCACGGGCTG
>DAOUGF010000377.1:0-21496 GCA_034429295.1 Chloroflexaceae bacterium | reverse complement strand
TTGCCGTACTTGCGGATGATCGCCCGCACCGGGTAGGCCACCGAATCCGGCTCGAGGCCGGCCGTGGCCACCTGGTAGAGCAACGGCCAGAAACCATGATAGTTGTTGCGGTCGATGATCAGGACGTCCACGTCCTTGCCGCCAAGGGTGCGGGCGGCGTTCAGCCCGCCGAAGCCCGCGCCGATGATCACCACGCGGGGCCGGGCGCTGGGCCAGGGCCGCGGAAGATCCTGCAGCACGAGCTCGCTGCCGGGCTCGCCGCGCGGCTGCGCTCCCCCACCCGTTCCGCTCGTATTCATCTCCATTGTATACCTCCAGGCTGCCCATGCTCGGTGGGCGCTCTGCTCCACACCTGCAACATGTATACCTCATTATATGTGATAAAATTCTCAAAGTCTAGTAGGGGCGCTGCCGCCCCCGTGCCCCCGGCAATCGGTGCCTGCAACACGACTACTTGCGGGCGCAAGCGCTTCGCGCCACTGCGTCCGCCACCCCGCGCCCCATCTGTTTGTCAGGGGGCGGACGCACGCCCCCCGACACCCCCGCGCCAGGGGCCTCGCCCCTGGACTCCAAGTAGGAGGCCAGTACCGTGCCGCCGCTGATCTGCTACCTCGTCTCATCGACGGGCTTGAGCCTTGGCCGAGCGCGGTGGCGCTCGCCCGCTGGTTGCACCCTCTCCGTTCCGGCGTGCCGACGCCACTCCGCGGCGGAGCAAGCAGGAATCCGGTGTGCGGTGGCAGAGCGGCACAACCGATGCTCGCACACCACCCCGGCCGGAGATCTGCCACCGGCCGAGGCCGATGGCTCTGCCCGTCGATGAGTCGGGTACGCCGCCGGGCGCTGGCACGGTACGGCCCTCCGGCTTGGGGGTGGTCCGGAGGGGGCAGCGCCCACTCCGGCGGGGGTGTGGGGGCAAGCGCCCCCACAAAAGCGCCCACCGCGTAGGTGGTAGTGGTTTGGGGCCACACCCCGCTACAGCCGCGCCGGTGCAACCGACGAGGGGTGCGGGAGCGCCAGATCCCGCCGCGGCAAGGCATCCTCCAGGGATGCCTTAGCAAAACCAAAATGGTGTATAATCGCTACCGTCATCACGAACGATCACTCGCAGCGCGGCCCCGGCGCACCCTGCGGCGGAGCCAGGCGCCCGCACGTTCCACCTGCCCGAACGCTTGCACCGTATCAGCGGATAGCCAGGCTGGCCCGTCCGCAACACCCGAACCAGGAGCTAGAAGGATAGCCGATGGCACAGGCGCAACCGTTACGTCACAAGCCGGCGCCCGATGACGGAGAGCTCTACCTGCTCCCGGGCGAGACGTACACATCGATCAGCTACAAGATCGGCGATGTGCCCCTCACCGCGCCGTTAAAGACGCCCCGGGGCTGGCTGCTTGGCTTTGCCGTCTCGTTCACCATGCTGATGATTATGCTGGTGTCCATCACCTGGCTCTTCATCAGGGGTGTGGGCATCTGGGGTATCAACATCCCCGTCGGCTGGGGCATGGACATCATCAACTTCGTCTGGTGGATCGGTATCGGCCACGCCGGCACCCTGATCTCCGCCATCCTCCTGCTGCTGAACCAAGGCTGGCGCAACTCGATCAACCGCTTCGCCGAGGCGATGACGCTCTTCGCCGTGGCCTGTGCCGGCCTCTACCCCATCCTCCACCTTGGCCGTCCCTGGCTCTTCTACTGGCTCATCCCCTACCCGAACACCTTCGGCATGTGGCCGAACTTCCGCAGCGCCCTCACCTGGGACGTCTTCGCCATCTCGACGTACCTCAGCGTCTCGCTGGTGTTCTGGCTGGTGGGCCTGATCCCCGACTTCGCCACGCTGCGCGACCGGGCGACGAATATCTGGGTGAAGCGGATCTACGGCGTGCTCGCCCTCGGCTGGCGCGGTTCGGCCCGCCACTGGCACCGCTACGAGATGGCCTCGCTGCTGCTGGCCGGCCTCTCCACCCCGCTGGTGGTCTCGGTCCACTCGATCATCTCCCTCGACTTCGCGATCTCGCAGGTGCCTGGCTGGCAGGTGACGATCTTCCCGCCCTACTTCGTGGCAGGCGCGGTCTTCGCCGGCTTCGCTATGGTGCTGCTGCTGATGATCCCGGTGCGCACCTTCTACGGCTTCCAGAGCTATATCACCCTGCGCCACCTCGACGTGATGGCCAAGGTGATGCTCGCCACCGGCATGGTGGTGGTCTACGGCTACTTCATGGAGGTGTGGGCCGCCCTCTACAGCGGCAACCCCTTCGAGGGCTACCTGCTCTACAACCGTCTGCAGGGTCCCAGCGCCTGGGCCTACTACGGCCTGCTCTTCTGTAACGCCCTCGCCATCCAGCCGCTCTGGTTCAAGCGCGTGCGCCACAATATCCCCGCCCTGCTGGTCATCTCGCTGCTGGTGAGCGTGGGCATGTGGCTCGAGCGCTATGTGATCATCGTGCTCTCGCTGCAGCGGGAGTTCCTCCCCTCCTCGTGGGATCTCTACACCCCCACGATCTGGGACTGGTCGCTCTACCTGGGCACCTTCGGCCTCTTCCTGACCCTCACCTTCCTCTTCATCCGCGTGCTGCCGATGATCAATGTCTGGGAGATGAGGATGTTCCGCTTCCAGGCCGAGCAGAACCGCCGCCGCCGGAGCCACAACGAGGGCGAGACGCCCACCGACACCGGCCGCGATATTGTCACGGGTAAGGCTGAGCCAGGCACCGCCAGCGCAGACTAGGAGCAGCTCGGTGAGCGGGCGTCCAGCCGGGGCGCCCAGCATCCCGGCACCTGACCAGGGACTAAGCAATGCGGAACTCTACAGCAAGCGAGATCTACGGCCTGATGGCCGAGTTCAAGACACCCGAGGAGCTGATCGCAGCGACTCACAAGGTGAAAGCGGCCGGCTACAACCGCGTGGACGCCTTCTCGCCCTTCCCGATCGAGGAAGTGATCGAGGAGATCGCCCCTGAGAATACCGGCGTGCCCTTCTTCGTGCTGATCGCCGGTGTGATCGGGGCCGCCAGCGGCTTTGTGCTGCAGTATATCGGCAATATCATCCACTACCCCTTTAATATCGGTGGCCGCCCGCTGAATATCAGCAACTGGCCCTCGATGATCCCGATCACCTTCGAGCTAGGCATCCTGCTGGCCTCCTTCACCGCCGCCATCGCCATGGTGCTGCTGAACGGCCTGCCCCGGCCCTACCACCCCGTCTTCAACGTACCGCGCTTCGAGCGGGCCACCCAGGACGCCTTCTTCCTCTGTATCGAGGCGACCGACCCGCTCTTCGACCGCGAGCAGACGTCCCAGCTTCTGCGGGAGCTGAACCCCGCCCAAGTGACCGAGGTGCCCCACTAGATCGCGTATTGCGCGCTGCGTGCGACGTATGGCGTATCAGAGAACCGATACGCATAACGCAATAGGCATTACTCGCTACGCAAGGCGCAAGACGCAATAGAGAGAACTATGGCGACGACCACCATCCCTCAGACACGGGTGCCGCAGCTGAACCGGGTGCAGCTGCTCGGCATCGGCGCCGCCGTTGTGGGCCTGGCGCTGCTCGCCTTGGGCTTCTTTCTCAGCCCGCTGCAGTTCGCCGAGTCCTACATCTTCGGTTTCTACTTCGCGATCTCCTTCCCGCTCGGCTGCCTCGGCTTCCTGCTGATCCAGCACCTCACCGGCGGTGCCTGGGGCGTCACGTCGCGGCGCATCCTCGAGGCCGGCGCGCTGACCCTGCCGATCTTCTTCATCCTCAGCATCCCGGTTATCCTCGCCACCCTCAACACTTTCGGCCATCCGATCTACCACTGGGCCGACCCGGCCGTCGTCACCCCCGGCAGCCCCGAGTTCGACCCGCTGATCGCCCATAAGACGCCCTGGATGAGCCCGCTCTGGTTCGCCGGGCGCATGGTGATCTACTTCATCATCTGGAGCGGCCTCGCGATCATGCTGCGCACCTGGTCGCTGCAGCAGGACAATAGCCGCGGCGACGGCGTGGACGAGGCACGGCGCATGCGCATGCTCAGCGGCATCGGCGTGCCCCTCTTGGTGCTCTCCATCACCTTCTTCGCCTTCGACGTGGGCATGTCCCTCGATGCCCACTGGTACTCCACCATGTACGGCGCCCACTACATGGGCCACAGCGGGCTCACGGGTCTCGCCTTCGTGCTGATCTGCCTCGCCCTCGTGCGCCGGACCCCGATCTACCGCGAGCTTGTGCCGGTGAAGCCGCTCCACGACCTCGGCAAGCTGATGCTGACCTTTACGGTGCTCTGGACCTACCTCTCCTTCGGGCAGTATGTGATCATCTGGTCCGGCAACCTGGCCGAGTCGGTGCCCTGGTATATCAGCCGGCAGGCGGGCGGCTGGCTCTACTTCGTCATCGTCCTGATCTTCTTCGCCTTCTTCACGCCCTTCTTCCTGCTGCTCGGACGCAAGCCGAAGCGCAACCTGAACTATCTGGCGGCGGTGTCGGCCTTCATCCTCGTGATGCGCTTCGTTGATGTGATGTGGCTGATCCTGCCAGAGTTCCACGCGACGGTCGCCGAGATCAGCTGGATGGACTTCGCCGCGCCCCTCGGCATCCTCGGCATTTTTATCGCCTTCTGGGCTTGGAACATGCAGCGGGCTTCGCTGCTGCCCGTCAACGACCCGCAGATGGATACGCTGGCTGAGGCTATGCATCACGGGCACCATTAGGCGTAGCTGCGCCTGCTCTCGCGCCCCCAAGTTGCCGCTTGGGGGCGCTGCATTTCTGCTCCAACCCTCACGCCCCCAAGCTGATGCTTGGGGGCGTTGCATTACTGCGCCGGTGCGCGAACCTTCCGACCCTCCGCCCCAACCTGCTGTAGAATGTGAGCGCCGGCTTTCATCGGGCCGGATACAAGGAGCTACTGATGACAACCAAGCCCGAGACGGGCCACCCTCAGGGCGCGCCGCCGCGGTGGCTGCTGCCGGCAATGGTGGCGATTCTGCTGGCCCTCGCGGCGCTGCTGGCGGTGGCGATCACGACCAGACCGACGCCCGCCCAAACGCCCGCCGCTCCCGCCGCAGCAGGCGCCGACTCCGCCACCTCCCACGGCGAGCTCGACCCCAATGGGCCTCCTGTGGAACAGATCAGCTTGGCCGATGCCAAGGCTTACTTCGACGCCGGCACGGCCGTGTTTATTGATGTGCGCAGCGGCAGCGACTACGCGGCCGGCCACATCCCCGGCGCGCTCACGATCACCTCGCCCGAGCTGGAGCAGCGCATGGCCGCACTGCCGGCGGGCGCCGTGGTGATCGCCTACGGCGACGCGGTCCGCCCCGAGTCCGGCCGGCGGGGCGCCCAGATCTTCATGGAGCTCGGCTACCCCAAGGTGATCGCCCTCGCCGGTGGCTTTCAAGACTGGCGCGACGCCGGCTACCCCGTCGAGGGCTTCCAGTAAATGATTGATCTGCATATCCACACCACCGCAACGCCCCATCACGCAAGCTGGGAGCCCGAGGCGCTCGCGGCAGCGGCTGCCGCGGCCGGCCTCACCGTGATCGCCGCGACCGACCATAACACCACGGCCAGCGTGCGCGCCCTGCAGGCGGCCGGCGCCCGTCACGGTGTGCGCGTCATCAGCGGCGTGGAGCTCGACAGCGCCTTCGGCGGCAAGCTCTGGCACACCCTCGTCTACGGCGCCGACCCCGAGGCGCCGGCGCTGCTGGAGCTCTGCCGCGCCGTCTTCGAGCGCAACGCCGAGGACGCCCGCCGCCTCATGGCCGAGCTGCCCGCCCGCGGCTTCCGCCTCGCCGGCCTCGACGCGCTCGGCCGCCCACCGAACGTCGCCGACGTCGCCACCGCGCTGGCCCGCGCCAACGAGCTGCCCGGCCGCGTGGCGGGCGAGGGCGACGAGGAGGCCGGCATGCGCTTCCTGCTCACCCAGATGCCGGGCGCCTACCGGCCCGTGGATGTGACCGAGGTGATCGCCGTAGCCCACAGCCTCGGCGCCCTCGCGCTGCTGGCCCATCCCGGCCGTGAGAAGGGCATCTACGCCATCCCCGCCGACGAGGCGGATATCGCGGCCATGGCCGCAGCCGGCCTCGACGGCCTCGAAGTTCACTACCCGAGCCACAGCCCGGCCCAGCGGGAGCTGTATGCCACCCTCGCCGTCAAGCACGGACTGCTCGTCTCGGGCGGCAGCGACAGCCACCATCCGCGGCAGCCGCTCGCCCGTGTGGCCCCGGCCGAGCTCCACGAGCTACTCGTGCGGCTGGGCGCGTCCTGAATAGAACGGGAGGTACGGCCAAAGCATTCGCCCTGTATAGCGCCCTTTCCACGCGAGCAATCTAGGGCGAAGCCTTCTGCCTCTACACGCCTACCGAACGATCTCTATTGAAGGTGTTCACGGCCGCCGTCGTGCTGCTCCTGGTGGAGGAAGGGCGTCTGAACCTCGACGACACCCTCGACACCTGGTACCCCGACCTGGTGCCCGGCGCCGGCGCCATCACCATCCGCAACCTGCTGCAGCACACTACCGGGCTCTACGACTTTGCGGGCGAGCTGCTGAGCGCCGAGTCCCGCGAGCTGATGTTCAGCGTGGTACGGGCTCTGTCCGGGGCGAATGGTAGGGCCGAAGTATTCGCCTCACGTCGCTCGTGTGGTACGGGCGCAGTTTGGGGCGAATGCTTCGGCCATACGTTCCGAGCGACTTTTGTGGCCCTGGTTAGACGTACGTGATCCTGCGCCTCTGTAGCGGGGCAACCCGGCCGAGTTGCCGGCGAGCTACGCTGGAATCGCCCGCTCAGCCTGGATGTAAGCCTGCAACTCGTCAGCAGCGGCGCGGTAGCCGCCGGTGGCCCGGAGCATCGCCTGCACGCGCCGGGCACCCTCCCGAAAGGCCGGCTCGCCCATCGCCCGCTCCAGGGTGCCCCGCAGGGCAGCGGCCGAGACCGGGCGGCCCCGCACCTGATCCTCAATGATCAGCCCGGCACCGTGGGCCGCAGCGCAGCGGGCGTTGAGCAGCTGCTCGAACTGCTGCGGGATGAGGATCAGCGGCACGCCGTAGTAGAGCCCCTCGTGCATGCTGTTGATGCCGCCGTGGGTGATGAAGAGGTCGGCCCGCTGCAGCACCTCGAGCTGCGGCACCGTCGGGCGCACAGTGAAGTTCGCCGGAATGGGGCCGAGCGCGCCGATATCGAGCTGCCGGCCCGCAGCGAGCAGGAACTGCGCCGGGTAGTCGCCAAAGGCCTCGAAGCAGCGCCGGTAGAACGCACTCTGAGCCTCGTGGGCGGAGTGGACGGTGCCGAGGGAGATATAGACCAGCGGCCCTTGCTGCGGCAGCTCGAACGGCTCCGCGGCGCCCCGCGTCTGCGGGTTGATCGCAGGGCCGACGAAGCGGAACGTCTCGTCGATCAGCGGGGTGCGGGGCTGCAGATCGCGGGCGGTGAAGACGAGGTTCAGGCCGCCGCGCATCGGGAAGAGCGAGCGGCTCGCGGGATAGGCCGCGCCATAGCGGCGTCTGAGCCGCCGCCGCGCCCGCAGCAGCCCCGGCACTAGCGGCAGCGTCTGGCGCAGCAGCCACAGCACATCGCGCCAGTTCACGCCCTCCGTGTTCTGATCGAAGACAAAGGTGCTGATCGAGCCGGCCGCCCGCACGTCCAGCAACGTCGCCGCCATCCGCCCCCAGAGCACGGTCGAGTCGAAGACGATCAGGTCGGGGCGCTCGCGCCGCAGCTCCTCCAACGTCCAGGGCAGCAGCGCCTCGGTGGCCTGGAACAACAAGACGGAGGCGCGGGCGATGACACCATCGCCCATCGCCGCGGCGATCGCGCCCGAGCTGAGCGGGCTCGCTGGATACGGGCGGAACTCCGCGCCGCTCGCCTCGATCTGCGGCCGGAACTCCTCTGCGTTGAAATAGATCACCTGCTCCCCGCGGCGAACCAACTCTTGCACCACCGGGAGCGTCGGATTAACATGGCCGTGGGCTGGGATGTTGAGAAAGACGATCTTGCTCATACACTGCCGTCCTCTCCCTTCTCACCTTGAATTCTCCCCACTATACACGCCGCCCCACGTAGCAGCGAGGATCCCAGGATGCAACTTCCGCCCGGCCTTGAGACCGAGGTCGCCGACTTGGCGGCCCGCTTTGGCCCCACGGCGTTCGTGACGGCCGCCCTCCCCGACGGCGTGTTCGACCCGTTCACCAGGCGCGACCGGGTGGGCGAGGTTTGCATGGTGATCAGGCGACCCAGCGGGCGCCTGCTCACATTCCGCAAAGATGTCTACCCCCAAGGCGTGTTCCGCCTGCTCACAGGCGGCATCAACCACGGCGAGAGCGTGCAGGCGGCGCTGCTGCGCGAGGTGGAGGAGGAGACGAGCCTGACGGTAGCGCTGCGCCGCCTGATGGCGGTGATCGGCTACAGCGCGCCGGAGAGCCCCGCCGGCGTCTTCTCGTTCTACACGTTTGCCTTCCTGCTCGACGAGCTCAGCGGCAGCCTGGCCGTCCAGGATCTCGACGAGCGCGTGGAGGCCTTCCGCGATGTCGAGCCCGCCGAGCTGCCGGCGCTGGCGAGCTATTTGGAAGGGCTGGACGACAAGGTGGATCGGGCGATCGGCGGGAACTGGCGCAGCTGGGGGATCTTCCGCGCCATCGTGCACCGCGTGGTCGCCGACCAGCTCACGGCCCCGAGCGTGCCGTAAAGGCGTTCACGGGCTCGGCAGCAGCACCAACTCCACGCTAGAGGGCCGCCCGTCGCTCCCCATCTCGAATGGGGAGGCGACGGCGGCCTCGACCCATCCTTCGGCCCCATCGAGCGTGGCCACCCGGTACCAGAGCAGATAGCCCTGCGCGCTCGTCTCGCGGCTATCCTCGGGCCCGGCCCGCACCTCCAACAGCCGCAGCCGCTCGCCGGGCGCCAGCGGCAGCTCGTCCAAGGCCTCCTGAGGCTCGCCCGGCGGCGCAGACCAGAGGGTGAGGCTCGTGCGAGGCGGGCGCTCGGGCACCACCACCTCGCCGAGGCCGCCAGGCTCGCCGAACATGCGCCCTGCGATCACGTGGGTGGGATTGCGCCAACCGAGGTCGCTCGGGTGGTCGGGGGCGGTGATCGGCCAGTAGCCGGGGCCGGGCGCGCAGCCTGGCCCGCAGCGGAAGCCATAGCGGGGCGTCGAGCCGTTCACAGCGTCGGTGAACAAGAAGGTGCGGATCTCGAAGTGGAGATGGTTGGGCACCGCGTCGCCGCGGCGCAGCACCGTGCCGAGGAGCTGCCCGCGCTCCACCACGTCGCCCTCCCCAACGGCTACGGCTGGATCCAGATGGCCGTACATCGAGAAGAGCCCGCCGTCGTGGGCGACGATCACCACGCGGCCGGGGTAGTTCGAGCCCACGTAGACCACCTCGCCCGCCGCGACGGCGTACACCTCGGCGCCCGCCGTGTCACCTGCGAGCGCGTACCAATCCTCGCCGGTGTGCCAGTGGCCCGGGTTATACCAGGTGTTCTCGCTCGCATAGCCGTGCCTGATAAAAAAGCCATCGCCGGGCGCGCGCCCCGCCAAGCCGATGGGATAGCCGAAGCGGAGAGGCTGCGCCAGGACCGTAGGGCTCGGCGAGGCCGTCGGCGACGGAGCAGGTGTGGCCGTCGGCGGAGGGGCCGTGGGCGATGGAGGAGGTGTGGCTGTCGGCGTGGGAGCGGCCGTCGGCGACGGAGGAGGCGTCGAGGTCAGCGCAGGAGCAGCCGTCGGCGAAGGGCCGGCGACAGCAGAGGACGCGCTAGGCTGCGGCGCAGCTACGGGCTCCCCGCTGCAGCCCAGAAGCAACAGGCTGAGCAGGGCGGGCGCCGCGACGGAGCGTGCGGTCTGCCATACACCGGCGATGTGCCGGAGCCAATTCACTTGACAGGGCGGCATTGGTCTGGTATCCTATAGGCGTTCGACGCGGCGTGGAGCAGTGGCAGCTCGTCGGGCTCATAACCCGAAGGTCGCAGGTTCGAATCCTGCCGCCGCTACCAGATCAAGCGCTGAGGTAAAACCTCAGCGCTTTTGCTTTTCCGCCTCAGGATAGCACAGCTTGCCTCATCACCCCGGCGCCGCTGCGTTCGCAGCGGCGTATTGTTGACAAAATCGTGTAATTCAGTATGATATGGCCCCATACGAGATTTTAACGAGTGGGGCGTGTTATGAGTGCGCAGATCGAGGCGAGGACGCAGACAACAGACGGAGCGGGGTTCGACCGCACGGCGCTGAAGGTCAATCAGGCGGCGATCGTCGTGCTATTGCTGATCGCCTTTGTGGCGAGCCAGCCCTGGCTCGTGGCGGTGGTCGCGGCAGTGATGGTGTTGGGCACAATCAGCCCGCAGCTGGCGCTCTTCCAGCGCCTCTACCGGGATGTGCTGCGGCCGGCCGGGCTGCTGCGCCCCGACCTGCGGGACGAGCCGGCGGCGCCCCATCGCTTCGCGCAGGGCTTGGGCGCGGGAGTGCTCGTCGTCGCGAGCCTGGCGCTCTTCGGGGGGCTCGGCGGCCTGGGATGGAGCCTGGCGCTGCTGGTGGTGGCGCTGGCGGCGATCAACCTGTTCTTCGGCTTCTGCGCCGGCTGCTTCCTCTACCTGCAGCTGGCGCGGCTGCGGCGGGCCGGCTGAGCCATGGTCGAGCGACTGCTGATCGTGGCCAGCCTCGCGTTCCTGATCGTGGGCGCCTGGGCGCTGCTGCGGCTATGGCAGGCCCATAGGCTGAGGGCTCTGGCGGGCGAGCGCCCGCTCCAAGGGCTTGTGCCGCCCGGCAAGCCGGCGGTGGTGGCCTTCACCCTGCCGAGCTGCGCCGAGTGCCGCACCCGGCAGGCACCGGCCCTGGAGCAGCTCCGCGCGCGGCGCGGCGCGATGGCGGCCCTCGCCACGATCCCGGCCGACGCCTACCCAAACCTTGTGGCGCAGCTCGGCATCCTCACCGTGCCAGCCACCGCCGTCCTCGACGCCGAGGGCCGCGTGCGCTTCCTCAACCAGGGCTTCGCCGACGTCGCCCGGCTCGCCGCACAGCTCGACAGCGTAGCGGCATGAAGAGGCCTGACGGAGAGTGCGAGTGCTCGCCGTCAGGCCTCTTGTCATCTTACCCCTGGCCCGGAACTCACGCCGCGCGGGGGCGCGAGACGATGGCGAGGCCGAGCTGCTCAAGAGCGTAGGCCACGCCGCCTTGCAGGTCGGCCATTGTGACAATGCCAGTGAGATCGACGCCGAGCTGCACGATCGTCTGGGCGATCTCCGGCCTGATGCCCACCAGCACGATCTCGGCGCCGAGGAGCCGCACCGAGCGCGCCGCCTGGATGAGATAGTGGGCGACGCTGGTATCAACCACGGGCACGCCGGTGATATCGAGCAGCACGACCTTGGCGTTGCGCCCCGCCACCCCCTGGAGGAGCGTTTCGATGATCAGGGTGGCGCGCTGGGTGTCGATCGCGCCGATCAGCGGCAGCACCAGCACCCCGCCATAGATCGGGATGATCGGCGCGGAGAGCTCCTGGAGCGCCACCGATTGGGCGCGGATCGTCGCCTCGCGGGTAGCGGCGAAAGCTGTGAACATGCTCGTCCGGGCGGCCCGGCAGATCTCGTGGATGCGCTCGTACAGCTGCGCTGTCATCGCCACGTCGTCGCTGTAGGCCGGCTTGAGCCGGTCGATGATGATCTCCTCCGTCCAGTCGATCAGATGGTTCACATGCTCGAGGGACATTCCGCCCGCCGCCAGATCGCCACCAAGCGATGACCAGATAATGCTATAGTGCGCCGTCCCGCCCTCGATCAGGTCGCGATGGATGCGGCGCATGCCATCCTCGACTCCAGGGTACACCACCTCGTACGGCGCACCAGGTGTGTTCTCGGGAGACGTGACCGTGCGCTCGGTGATCGCCTTAGCCAACTCAAGGAGATGCTCCCCAAACAGATCGGATAGCGATGGCGCCATGCGAGGACCTCCAGCCTAGACGGATATGGCCATCTGCGACCAAGCACCAGCGATTGTAGCATCTGCCTATTTCCAGGCAGAGAGGACGACGAGGAAGGCTCTTCTCGTTCTCGCGCAGCACTAGTGTCCGTACAGCGAGGGCCTCACAAAGCCAAAAAGCCAAGCGAAAGGGCCAAAAGGCCGCCTGAAATTGCACTAGCCCTGGCGGTGCTGGGCGGGGCCGGCGACCCTGGTGAGGTTGAGAGCGGTATTGATCAGGCCGACGTGGGAGAAAGCCTGAGGGAAGTTGCCAAGCTGCCGGCCGGTGCGCGGGTCGTACTCCTCGGCGAGCAGGCCCACGTCGTTGCAGAGGCCGACCAGCCGCTCGAATAGCTCGCGGGCCTCGGCGAGGCGCCCCTGGAGCGCGAGGTTATCGGCCAGCCAGAAGGAGCAGATCAGGAAGGTGCCCTCGCCGGGAGGGAGGCCATCCACGCCGCTCGTCGTCGCGTAGCGCTCCACGAGCCCGTCGTGCATCAGCCGCTGCTGGATTGCCGCCACCGTGCCGACCATGCGCGGGTCGTCTGCGGGGATAAAGCCGACGAGAGGCAGCATGAGCAGGCTGGCATCCACCTCTTTGGAGCCGTAAGTCTGCACGAAGCTGTTCAGTTGCGGGTCGAAGCCGCGGGCGAGGACCTCGGCGCGGATGGTGTCGCGGAGGGCCCGCCAGCGCTCCAGCTCGCCCGCGAGGCCATACTGTTCCACAGCCTTCACGGCCCGGTCGAGGGCGACCCAGGCCATCACTTTGGAGTGGGTGAAGTGGCGAGCGGGGCCGCGGATCTCCCAGATGCCCTCGTCGGGCTCGTGCCAGCGCTCCTCCAGCACGCGGGTAATCGCCCGCTGGATGCGCCAGGAATCGGCGTCGCTCTCGATGCCGATGCGCCGGGCGTAGTGAAGCGCATCCATCAGCTCGCCGTAGACATCGAGCTGATGTTGTTTGTAGGCGCCGTTGCCGATCCGCACCGGCGCTGAGCCCTCGTAACCGGGCAGCCAGCTGAGTTCGAGCTCGGTGAGCCGTCGCTCGCCCGCCAAGCCGTACATGATCTGCAGCTTCGTGGGCTCGCCGGCCGCGGCGTTCAAAAGCCAGGTGCGCCAGGCGCGGGCCTCGTCCACATAGCCGCCGGCCATCAGCGCGTAGAGCGTGAAGGTGGAGTCCCGCAGCCAGCAGTAGCGGTAGTCCCAGTTACGCACGCCGCCGAGCTGCTCGGGCAGCGAGGTGGTGGCCGCCGCCACAAGGCCGCCGGTGGGCGCGTAAGTGAGGGCCTTGAGCGTGATCAGCGAGCGCAGCACCTGGTCGCTCCACTCGCCGCGGTAGGTGCAGCGGCTGGACCACTCGCGCCACCAGGCGGCGGTGGCCTCCAGCTCATGCTCAGGATCGAGCACGTCCGGCGTAGGGGCGTAGGTGGGCGTCCAGGTGAGAGTGAAGGGCACGCGATCCCCTGCCGACACGGTGAACTCCGCCACGGTATGGAAATTCTCGCCGTGGGTGGGGATCGGCGTGTGGAGGTAGAGGGTGTCGGGGCCGGCGATGGCCCTGATGCCATCGGCGGTGCGCTGCACCCAGGGCACAACCCAACCGTAGTCGAAGCGGATCACCAGGTCCATGCGCATCGGCACGGCGCCGTGCTTGCCAATCACCATGCGCATCACGTCGGGGGCCTGGTGGCGGGGCGGCATCCAATCGACGATCGCCACCGTGCCGGCGTCGGTCTCATACTCCGTCTCGAGGACGAGGGTGCCCGGCCAGTAGTGGCGACGGATGGCGCGGATGGTGGCGGTGGGGGCGATCTGCCAGCGGCCGTGGTCGGGGGTGCCGAGCAGCGCGGCGAAGCAGGCGCCACTATCGAAGCGGGGGAAGCAGAGCCAGTCGATCGAGCCGTTGCGGGCGACCAGCGCCGCCGTCTGGCAGTCGCCGATCAGGGCATAGTCCTCGATCCGTGAGGGCATTGGCGCCTCCGAACAGAGCTGTAGCCGGCTCAGGCGTGCGGAGCCGCGCTCAGGATGCGATCACCACCTCGACGCCGCGGGCACGAAGGCCGGCGACCATGGCTTCTGGAGCGTCGGCATCAGTGACAAGCAGGTCGATCTCGTGAAATTCGATCACGCGCATCAGCGAGCGCAGGCCGAACTTGCTGCTGTCGATCAACATGATCACTTCGCGGGCCGATTCGATCATCGCCCGCTTCACCTGGGTCTCGAGCATCTTCGGGTCGGTGATGCCATCTTCCAGGGTGAGACCTGAGGCCGAGAGGAACAGCCGATTGACGTGGAATTCGCGGAAGAAGCGCTCGGCGATCGGGCCGACACAGGTGGATGACTCGGGGCGCAGAATGCCGCCGGTGCTGAGGATAGTAGCCGAGAGGGGCAGGTGGCGGCGCAGCTCCTCGGCGGTCGCGAGGCCGTTGGTGACCACCGTGAGGTCCTCTTTGTCGGAGAGGAAAGGGGCCATGGCGGTGGCAGTGGTGCCGCCCTCCAGAATGATGATGTCGTTGCGATCCACCAGCTGCTCGGCGGCGTAGCGGGCGATGCGCAGCTTCTGGGCGGAGGCGAGGGTCTGCCGCTTATCGCGGGCAAGCAGGGTGGGCTCGGCGGCGGCGAGCGGCCAGCGCACAGCGCCGCCGTAGGTGCGCTTGATCAGGCCCGTCTCCTCCAGCACCTTGAGGTCACGGCGGATCGTCATCTCCGAGACGCCGTACTTCTGGCTGAGCCGGGGAATGATATTGTCGTCGAGCAGATCGATATCGTTGATGATCCGCTGGCGCCGCTCCGCCGGCTTGAGCAGACCGTTCCCTTCGCTCACCATGCTCTCCTCTGCTGTCGTGTACTGGCTGGCCGCGCCGTGGGCGGCAGGCGGCCTGTGTTGGCAACCCTGAGTATAACATGGCGCCGCATCGTTGTCACGATTTGTGCACCGAAGATGTTCATTTTTAACATGAGTTGTGTTGACATCACACGGGCCTTATGCTACTCTGGCACACACACACCGACAGAATCTAGCGCCTTGCGCAACGCGCGGCCCTGCCGCTCAGCCAGAAAGGGCGCCCTGATGGGGAAACTGGCGATCATCCACACCACCACGGCGACGGTGGAGCCGCTGCGGGCTCTCGCGGAGGAGCTGCTGCCCGGCCACCGGGTGATCAATTTTGTCGACGACTCGATCCTGCCGCAGCTGGCGGAGAATGGTGGCGACATCGGGGCGGTCGCCGGGCGCGTGCACCAGTACATGCGCTTCGCCGCGGAGGCGGGGGCCGACGTGATCCTGGAGGCCTGCTCCTCGATCGGCGAGCTGGTGGCGCCCGGGCGAAAGCTGGTGAATGTGCCGGTGGTGCGGATCGACGAGGCCATGGCCGACGCCGCGGTGGCCCGCGGCGAGCGTATCGGTGTGGCGGCCACCCTCGCCACCACCCTCGAGCCGACGAAGCGCCTGCTGCAGGAGCGGGCCGCGCTGGCGGGGCGGACGGTGACGCTCGTCCCTGCCCTCGCCGATACGGCCTACCAGCGGCTGATGGCCGGCGACCGGGAGGGCCACGACGCCGCCCTGGCCAAAGTGCTGCTCGAGCTGGCGCCGCAGGTGGACTGCGTGGTGCTGGCCCAGGCCTCAATGGCACGAGTCCTGCCGCAGCTACCCGAAACGATGCGCGAGAAGTTTCTGACGAGCCCCCGGCTGGCGATGGAGCAGGTGCGGGAGCATTTGAGCAGGGAGCATTGAGCGAGCCGAGCTGCTTAGCGCTCACTCCTCAATTGAAATGGACCGAGCATAGCGAGGAGGTCAATGGAGCCCATCCTGGCTGGAGTGGATATCGGCGGCACGAAGTGCGCGGTGAGCGTGGGCGCGGCGGGGGCAGGGGCGCCCCGCCTGCTCGGCAAGCGGCGCTTCCCCACGCCGGCCGCGGGCGAAGCCATGCCCCGCATCGTCGGCGAGCTCACGGCCCTCTGCGCTGAGCTGGGAGTGCGGCCGGCGGCCTGCGGCGTGAGCTGCGGCAGCCCGCTCGACAGCCGGCGGGGCCTGATCCTCTCGCCGCCCAACCTGCCGGGCTGGGACAGGGTGGATGTGCTGACGCCGCTGCGGGAGGCCTTTGGGGCGCCGGCGGCGCTGCAGAACGACGCCAACGCCTGCGCCCTTGCCGAGTGGCGCTGGGGCGCGGGGCAAGGCTGCAGCAGCATGATCTTCCTGACCTTCGGCACGGGCATGGGCGCCGGGCTGATCCTCAACGGGCAGCTCTACGCCGGGGCCAGCGATATGGCCGGCGAGGTGGGGCACGTGCGGCTGGCCGAGTGGGGGCCGGCCGGCTACGGCAAGCCCGGCTCCTTCGAGGGCTTCTGCAGCGGCGGCGGCATCGCCCAATTGGGGCGGCAGATCGCCGAGGCGGCGCTGCAGCAGGGCCGGCCGCCGGCCTGGTGCCCAAGCCGCGAGGCCATGCCAACGGTGAGCGCCGAACTGCTGGCCGCCGCCGCCAATGAGGGCGATCCGCTCGCTCTACGGGTGTTCGAGCTGGTAGGCCGGCGGCTCGGCCAGGGGCTGGCGCTGCTAATCGACATCCTCAACCCGGAGCTGCTGGTGATCGGCAGCATCTTCGCCCGCCAGCAGGCGCTACTCGAGCCGCCCATGCTGGCGGTGCTGCGAGAGGAGTGCCTACCCCACGCCCTCGACGCTTGTCGCATCGTCCCAGCGGGCCTCGGCGAACAGGTGGGCGATTTCGCCGCCCTGGCTGTGGCCCAGTCCGTAGTGTCCTAGCGGCCGGCGCCCCACGCCGGCCAAAGGGTGTGCGTCCGAGCATAGGAGGCCGTATGCGATTCCGACTCCCCACGACCGTGACCGCCCTGATCGTGCTGATGCTCCTGGTGGCTGCCTGCGGCGGACCAGCCGCGCAGCCAACCTCCCCCCCGGCCGCCGAGCCCACCGCGGCTCCGGCCGAGCCCACCGCGGCTCCCGCTGAGCCCACCGCGGCGCCTGCAACAGAGGCGCCTGCCGGCGAAGCCACCGAGGCGCCTGCCGGCGAGGCCACCGAGGCGCCCGCCGCGGGCGGAGTGCGGCTGAACCCGGATGTCTCGGGCAACGTCGAGCTCTGGCACTTCTGGTCGAGCCCGCTGCGGCGCACCGCCATCCAGCGCGTGATCAGCATCTGCCAGGCCCAGCTGCCCAACATCACGATCACCGAGACGCCCAAGCCCTTCGGCGACATCTGGACGGCTAACATCGCCGCGGTGGCCGCCGGCACGGGTATGCCCGACGTGATCGTCGAGGACCGGCCGCAGCTGGTGCAGCGGGCCGCCGACCAGATCGACATCAGCCTGGCCGAGTACGCCACCCGCGACGGCATCGACGGCTCGCAGTTCTGGCCCTTCACCTGGGAGGAGGCCACGGTTGACGGCGAGCCCTACGGCATCCCATTCGAGACCGATGTGCGCGTGCTCTACTGGAACAAGCAGGCCTTCGAGGAGGTCGGCCTCGACCCGGAGAAGCCGCCAACGACCTGGGCCGAGCTCGAGGAGTACGCCGACCTGCTCGACAAGAAGAATGAGGACGGCACCTGGGCCCGCATCGGCTTCCACCCCGACCTCGGCAACGCCGGCTGGAACCTCTGGGCGCGCACCAACGGCGCTCAGCTGGTGCAGGACGGCCGGCCGGCGGCGAACGACCCCGCGGTGGTTGAGACCTTCGAGTGGATCAAGAGCTGGTACGACCGCTACGGCGGCTACGACGCCGTGCAGGAGTTCCGCGCCTCCTTCGGCGCGCCGCCGAACGACGCCTTCATGTCGGGCAAGGTGGCGATGATCGCCGACATCAATGGCTACGCCTCGGTGCTGAACTTCTACGACCCGCGGCTGCCCGTGACGCTGCCGGACGGCACGACGGAGAACCAGCGCATCAACGTCGGCATCGGCGACATCCCCTACAGCGAGAGCTACGGCCAGCCGGCCTCGTGGAGCGGCGGCTTCGCCCTCTCCATCCCGCGGGGCTCGCCCAACGCCGACGCCGCGTGGGAGTTCATCAAGTGCGCCACCGGGCCCGAGGGCGCCGCCTCCTGGTCGCGCGATACCTTCGCGATGTCGGCCAATATCGAGGCAGCGAACGACCCGGCGCTGATGGGCGACCCGCGCTGGCAGTTCTTCCTCCAGGCGATGGAGTACAGCCAGGGCACCACGGTGGTGCCGGAGTACTCGAACTGGGGCACTGAGATCGACCAGCGCCGCGAGGCGATCTTCAAGGGCGAGCGCCCGGCCCAAGAGGCCCTCGACGAGGCTCAGCAGGTGATCGACTCGGAGATCGGGCCGTAAGGGCCTAGCCAACGAACCGCATCTGTCGCTCGGTAGGTAAGGCCGAAGCATTGGCGCTGCCAATGCTTCGGCCCAACGAAGGAGCACGCCATGTCGGCCACCGTCGAGCGCACCCGCACAACGGCGCCCCGGCCCTTCCTGCGGCCAGCGGTGAGGGAGGCGCTCACCGGCTGGCTCTTCGCCAGCCCGTGGATCATCGGCTTCCTGGTCTTCACCGCCGCGCCGATGCTCTTCTCGCTCTACGTGAGCTTCACTGAGTACAACATCACCACCGCGCCCAAGTGGCTGGGCCTGCGGAACTACGAGCGGCTCTTCCAGGACCCCTTCTTCTACACCTCGCTCGGCAACACCTTCTGGATGGTGGTCGTCAAGACGCCGATCGTCGTGGTGGTTTCCATCGCCCTGGCGCTGCTGCTGGCGATGGATCTGCCGTGGGGGCCGTTCTTCCGCGCCGTGTTCTACCTGCCGAACGTGCTCGCCGGCGTGGCCGCGGTCTACCTCTGGAAGTGGATCCTGGCGCCCAACGGGCTGTTCAACGAGTTCCTCGGCTGGTTCGGCCTGCGCGGCCCGGCCTGGTTCAGCGATCCGAACTGGACGAAACCGGGCCTGGTGGTGATGGGCATGTGGTGGATCGGCAGCGGGGTGCTGATCTACCTGGCCAGCCTGAAGAGTATCCCCAAGGATCTCTACGAGGCCGGCGCGATGGACGGCGCGGTGGGCTGGAATAAGGTCTGGCACATCACGCTGCCGCTGCTCTCACCGACGATCTTCTTCCAGGTGGTGACCGGGATCATCGGTACGTTCCAGATCTTCACCACGGCCTTCATCCTCTCGGCCACTGGTGGCACCCCCGACCCCTTCTACGCCAACCAGTCGCTGCTCTTCTATGTGCTCTACCTCTACTACCGCGCCTTCGGCCGGATCGGTCGCGGCGGCTTCCAGATGGGCTACGCCTCAGCACTGGCCTGGGTGCTGTTCGTGATCATCCTGCTCGTCACCCTGCTGCAGCTCTGGGCCTCGCGGCGCTGGGTCTATTACGAAACCGAGGGGTGAGCGGGAAAGGGTTGGATCGCGAAATGCGCGAAAACTTCGTTCGCGAAAAACGCGAAACGAAGGCGCGAAGATGCGAAAGGGAAGACGCGAAAGAAGCGCGAAAGCAGCGTCCAAGCCCCGGGTGAGAGGAGTTAGGTATGGCGACAACTGAGATGGCGACGCCAGTGGCACGGGCGGCGCGGCGCTGGCCCCGCCTGACATGGCCGGAGATCGTGGCCTTTCTGCTGCTGGTGCTGATCAGCATCACCTGGATCGTGCCCTTTGTCTGGATGCTCTCCACCTCGCTGAAGACGCCGCAGGAGCTGGTGGGCAACAACTTCTGGCCCCAGAACCCGACGCTCGAGCCATACTACACGGCGTTCTTCGCCTTCGACCGCTTCCCCCGCTGGATACAGTGGTTCTGGAACACCACGGTGATCACGGTGCTCTCGGTGATCGGCCAGGTGGTCTCGACGACGCTGGTTGCCTACGCCTTCGCCCGGCTGCGCTGGCCGGGGCGCGATTTCCTGTTTGGGATCGTGCTCGCCACGATGATGATCCCGAGCGTGGTGACGATGATCCCATCGTTTATGGTCTTCGCGCGCCTGCCCGCCTTCGGCTTCCAGGGCTCGCCGAACTGGATCAATACTTTCCTGCCGTTCATCGTGCCGGCCTTCACCGGCAACGCCTTCTTTATCTTTCTGATGCGCCAGCAGATGCGCGGCATCCCGATGGAGCTCTCCGAGGCGGCCAAGATCGATGGGGCCTCCGAGTTCCAGATCTGGTGGCGGATCATTGTGCCGCTGGTGAAGCCGGTGATGGCGGTGGTGGCGATCTTTACCTTCCAGGCAGCCTGGGAGGATTTTATGGGTCCGCTGCTCTATCTGCAGAGCGAGGACAAGTACACGCTGCAGCTCGGCCTGCGGCAGTTCGAGGCGGCCGCGGGCGGCCTGCCGGCTTGGAACGAGATGATGGCCGCCAGCCTCGTGGTGATGCTCCCGGTGATCATCCTCTTCCTCGCCTTCCAGCGCTATTTCATCGAGGGGATCCAGATCGGCGGCAGTCTGAAGGGCTAACGGCTATTACAATTGGTGGCCGGCAGCGGCCCGGCCATCTTTGCAGCTCGGCACCGAGGGAGCGCTTAGGTCAGGGAGGAGCGCGGCGGCACGTTTATGGGTGAGGTTCACTATCGCGCTGAGGGCGACGGGCATGTGATCACGACGGCGCACTATCGCCTTGCGACGCTGCCCAACCGGCCATATGTCGCGCTCTGTACAGCGGACGGCGCGCCGATCGCCGAGCTGTTTGTGGCGTCCAGCGCCCACACTACGGCCGGCCAGGACGATACCACGGCCATCGGCCCTTGGGAGGCCGCCCACGACGGCGACGGCGTGACGCTAAGCGCGACGGCACGGAGCAGCCTCTGGCGCGAGAAGCGCATCAGTCTGCGCTGCAGGGCCTCTAGCATCCACTATGAGCTGACGCTCCACGGCGAGGGGCGCCTGACGGATCTCTGTCTGCTCGGCGGCTACTATTCTGGCACAGTGCGCTGGGGCAGCGGCTTCTTCCCCTCCGGCCACAGCTTCCGCCAGGGCTTCACGCCGGAGCCGAGCACCGACGAGCAGCCTTTCTTCTCCCCCGCCGAGGGCGCGAAGGTTGATATCGCCGGGGTGCCGCTGCCGGGCCGCGGCGACTGGTTCTTCACGCCGCCGCCCTTCTGCCTCGCCTTCGAGCACCCCGCCGGGTGGCTCGCCGTGGGCGTGGAGCCCCGCGCCGGCCAGCATCAGTTCAGCCAACTGCGCTACGCCGGCAGCCGCGGCGCCTTCCACTTGGAGCTCGCTTACGAAGGCCAGACGGCTGTGAGCGGCAAGACGACCGTGCCCGCCCTCGGCCTGCACTTCGCCGATGGCCCCTACGAGGCGCTCACGGCCCACTGCCGCAGCGCCCGCGCGATGAGCGGCACACCGCCAGGAACAGGCCGCAGCGCCGATTGGTGGCGTCGCCCGATCTTCTGCGGCTGGGGCGCCCAGTGCCACATCGCCGCCCGCGACGGCGGGCGCGCCCCCGACCTCGCCCGCCAGGAGCTCTACGAGCGCTTCATGGCTGGGCTCGCGGCGCAGGGGCTTGAGCCCGGCACCGTGGTGATCGACGATAAGTGGCAGGCCAGCTACGGCGAGAACGCCGTCGATACGGCCAAGTGGCCCGACCTGCCGGGCTTCGTGGCAGGGCAGCACGCCCTCGGGCGGCGGGGGC
>DAOUGF010000376.1:0-10428 GCA_034429295.1 Chloroflexaceae bacterium | reverse complement strand
GATCACGGCGGGCTTATCGTCGTCGCGCTGTTCAAGCCTGCCGCCGCGGGCCAGGCAGAGAGCCACTGCGTCGGCGTCTTCGATATGAAGAATGAAGGGCTCGCCGCCGCCGCGGCAGATCCGCCGGCCGCCGAGGCGGCGCACCGCCTCGTCCTCGCTGATCTCCATCGCCACTACGCCGTCGAGGGAGCGCCCCAGTTCGGCGAGCATCGCCTCGAGGGCCACGCTCTGGTCAGGGCTGCGGGGATAGCCGTCGAGAATGAAGCCCTGCTCGGGGGGCACCGCCGCGAGCCACTCGCGCATCAGGCGGTTCATCAGCTCGTCGGGCGCGAACTGGCCTTGCTCGATCAGCCCTGCGATCTGCTGGCCGACGGGGGTGCCGGCGGCGATCTCCTGGCGCAGCCGCTGGCCGGTGGCGATCACTTCGAAGGGGACGTAGCGCTGGAGGATCGAGGCGACGGTGCTCTTGCCTGCGCCGGGCGGCCCGATCAGCACAATGTGGAGGCGTGGATCCATAAAAACAATGCTCGGCAAATATAAAGGGGAAGGGCGGGCCTCGCGCCCGCCCCTACATCATACACTGAGATCGGCCTGTCGCTCGCTAGTGACCGTAGTCCGTAGTGGTACTGATTTGCAGTGAGCAGCTGGTTGGGACCACCGACGACAGACGACCGACGACCGCCCCCCAACCTACGCTGATGGCCCACCTGCTTGCCAACCAACCGAACAGCGACGACCGACCACAGACGACCGCCCGCAGCCTGCCCGGCCGTGGTCGGTCGTCTGTGGTCGGTCGTCACCTATCTCACTCCCCACTTCCGAACAGCACAACTAGGTGCCGAGGGCGTCGAGGGCTTTCAGGGAGTTGACGTGGTTGGGGTCGATGGCGAGGGCAGCCTCGTACTCGACGCGGGCCTCATCGATGCGGTTGAGCTTCTCGAGGGTGGCGCCGAGGCCGTAGTGGGCGTCGGCGTAGTTGTTGTTAGTGTCGCGGGCGATGGCGTTGCGGAAGCTGACCTCGGCCTCGTCGTAGCGTCCGAGGTTGTAGAGGCTCCAGGCCATGCCGTTATGCACCTCGTCGCTACTATCGTCCAAGGCCATAGCTTCCTCGAAGGCCGCCACCGACTCTTCGTAGCGCTCCTGGTACTGAAGGATCCAGCCGAGGCCGCTGCGAGGGAAGGCGTAGTGGTCGTTCAGCTCGATCGCCTGGCGGTACGCTGTCTCGGCCTCGGCGTAGAGCTCGCTCTTCGTGGCCCCTGCCTCGCTCACATAGCCCTGGAAGAGCAGCGCCTCGCCGAGAAAGGCCTGGACCTGGGCGCTGTGCGGGTTGCGTTCGGCGGCCTGGCGGAGCAGCCTGGCGGCCTCGGCGTAGCTCTCGACGTCGCTCGCGGCGTCGAAGGCGATGCGGCCCTTGCCGAAGTAGGCGTCGAAATGCTCGCCGTCGAGGGCAAGCGCCTTATCGAAGGCAGCCTCGGCCTCGGCGGTCTCGCCCTCCTGGTAGTAGCTCCAGCCGATCCCGCTCTGGGCCATGGTCAGGCGGGGGTCGATCCCGAGCGCCTCGTCGAAATAGTCGCGGGCCTCGTCGAACTCGCCGGCAGCGCTGTAGAGGTAGCCGAGGTTGGCGTAGAAGCTGGCGATGGCTGGCTGCAGGTCGATCGCCTGCTCGTAGCTGGCCTCGCTCTGCTCGAAATAGTCCTCGTTGCCGCTGAGTAGATACTCCTGGGCGAAGGTATAGCCGAGGGCGTTATGGGTGAGCGCGCGAAGCAGCGGCGGGTCGGCGGCCATGGTGTCCTCGGCCAGGCCGAGCGTATCGAGGGCCGCGTCCATGGCGGCGGTGTCGCTGGTGGCGGCAGCCGCGGCAGCCTGGAGATTCGATTGGACGGCGTGGCCGAAGGCGAGGTCGGGGGCGATCCGCACCGCCTCAGCGGCCTCGCGAGCCGCCGCCACCACATTGCCCCGAGAGGCGAGGGCATCGGCGAGGAGCGCGTAGCCGAGGGCCACCTGGCGCTCGCTGCTGGCGTCGGCGTCGATCAGCTGGTTGGCGTACTTCTCGACGTTGGTCCACTCGGCGCGGGCGCTGTGGGCGAGGGCGAGCCTTTCGATCACAGCTGGCTCGCCGGGGGCCTGTTCCAGCGCCTTCTGGTAGCAGGCGATGGCATCCTCGATGCCGCCCTCCTCCGCGAGGGCCGCGTCGCCCTCCGCTAGCAGCGCCCCGATCCCGCTATCCACTACCGCGGTAGGCCCCGCCACGGGGCCAGGGTTGGAGTCGGGGCCGAGCAGAAAGATGCTGACGCAGCTGAGCACCAGCACAATGCCGAGGGCGCTGAGGATCACCAGGAGCGTGTTGGGGCCCTGCTTAGGCGCGGCCTGAGCGGGCGGCCCCTGGGCGGGGATATCCCTGGGGAGGGCGAGCGCCGGCTGTGGCACCGGGCGCACCGAGGGGGAAGTGACGGGCAGCGTCGGGTCGGCGGGGCGCACGTAGGGCGGGTTGGACGGGGGCGTGGGCTGCATGGGGGCGGGCGGCAGCGGCGTGGCCACGGCCGGCGCCCTGATGGTTTCGCCCATGGCGGGCATGCCGCCCACAGGGGTGGCAGGGCGCTGCGGCTCGGCGTTGCCGATGCCGGAGGCGGCGCGCAGGGCGGCCACCATCGCCGCGGCAGAGGGGAAGCGGGCCTCGGGCTTACGGGCCAGAGCGCGCATCACCACATCCTCCACGGCCGTTGGCAGGTCGCCACGAACGTCGCGGGGGGGAATGGGCGTCTGCAGCAGGCGAGCCGCCAGCATGCCCATCGGTGTGTCGGCTTGGAAGGGGAAAGTGCCGGTGAGCAGCTCGTAGAGCACTACGCCGAGGGCATAGATATCGGTGGGCGGGCCGACGTTCGGCAGGCCCTGGGCCTGCTCAGGCGACATATACTCGGGTGTGCCCATCACGGTGCCGGCCATCGTCAGGCCACCGGTGTCGGCGCCAGTGCCGCGGGCAAGGCCGAAGTCGGTGAGGAAGACCCAGCCCTCGGCGGTGACCATCATGTTGGAGGGCTTGATGTCGCGGTGGATCACGCCCTGGCGGTGGGCGTAGTCGAGGGCGTCGCCCACCTGCGCCAGGATGGTGGCCGCCCGCTGGACGCTCAGGGCGCCCTCAGCGGCGACAAGATCCTTGACGGTGCGGCCCTCGATGTACTTCATGGCGATATAGTGCAGGCCGTTCGCCTCGCCCACCTCATAGATCGGCATAATGTGGGGGTGCTCGAGGCGGGCAGCGCTGCGAGCTTCCTGCCGGAAGCGCGCCACGTAGCCGCTGTCGTGGGTGAGGGCGGGGGGCAGGATCTTGAGGGCCACGACACGATCAAGGTCGGTCTGACGGGCCTTGTAGACCACCGCCATGCCGCCGCGGCCCAACTCCGAGAGGATCTCGAAGCGGCCGAGGGTGGTTCCGATCAGGTTAAGCTCGCTCATAAGCGTGAGGGATTCTGGGTAGTTGCCACTGGATCCGGGCTGGCCGCCTCTATTCTACCGCGGCAGCGCTACGAGGCGCGATACATCGAAAGCCTAACATTCATACGAACGTCGGGCGCTCCGGGTTCCGTAGCTCACCTGTGCTCTGTCTGCCGTGCTATACTGGTCGGAGCATTGTTATTGGTGATAGAGGGGGCCACGGTGCTGCTCGGCAAGCTCGTCGCGCCACTAGCCGCGCTGCTGGGCCGGCTATCATTTGCGCGCAAGTTCGCGCTCACCACGCTCCTCGTCCTGTCCCCGTCGATCATCCTCGCCGCATTGCTATTCAGCCAGGGCCATCCGCTCCTCGGTGCCCTGGCTATCGGTGGAGCGCTGCTCGGCGCCTACGCGCTAGGCGCCCTGGCCGCCCATGTGGCCGACGATAGCGCGATCAGCGGACTGCCGTTTCACGCGGTGATCGATCACGCGGTTGACGGGATCTTGATCATCGACGACCAGGATCGCATCACCACCTTCAATCCGGCCGCCGAGCGGATCTTTGGCTACAGCGCGGCAGAGATCATCGGCAAGCCCATCGCCACGCTGATCCCCGACCCGCTCCACCGGCAGTACAAGCTGATCAGCATCGGCGACGAGGTGACGGGCCGGCGCAAGGACGGCAGCCTCTTCCCGATGGATCTCACCTCGGGCCAGCTCGACCACGGGAGCCGGCGGCTCTACGTGGCGATCGTGCGCGACGCGACGCGGCGCAAGCAGGTGGAGGAGGAGCTGCAACGGGCGCGCGCCGCCGCCGAGGCCGCCAGCCGCTCCAAGAGCACCTTCCTCGCCAATATGAGCCACGAGCTGCGCACGCCACTGAACGCCATCATCGGTTACTCGGAGCTGCTGCTGGAGGAGGCCGCCGAGCACGAGCGGGACGAGTTGAGCGTCGATCTGGAGCGGATCAACCGCGCCGGGCGCCATCTCCTGGGCCTGATCAGCGACATCCTCGACATCTCCAAGATCGAGGCGGGCCGGATGGATTTACATAATGAAATATTCGCTCTCGCCCCGCTACTCGACGATCTGGAGGCCACCGTTGGGCCGCAGATGCAGCGCAACCGCAACCAGCTGGTGGTGCGCTACAGCGGTGAGCCGGCCGAGCTCTACGCCGACCAGGTCAAGGTGCGGCAGATCCTGATCAACCTGCTGGGGAACGCCGCGAAGTTCACCGAGGACGGCGTGGTGACGCTCCGTGTCTGGCAGGAGGGGGAGCCGCAATCGCCGCAGATGGTGGTCTTCGAGGTGAGCGATACGGGGATCGGCATAGGCGCGGAGCAGCTCGAAACGCTCTTCGAGCCATTCGCACAGGCCGACCAGACGACGACGCGACGCTACGGGGGCACGGGGCTGGGCCTAGCGATCACCCGGCGCTTCTGCCAGATGATGGGCGGGACAATCGCAGTGGAGAGCGCCCCCGGCGAGGGCTCGACCTTCACGGTGCGTCTGCCACTCCTCGTTGAGAAGCCGGTGCTGCCGACCGCGCCCGGGCAGAGTTGAGGCTGCGGGACGCGCTCGCGACCCTCGCCCGACAGCAGCCAAACAGGCGTGGTACGACGCCAGAGAAGTGACAACGCCTATGAGCGACCAGAGCCAGCCGGCGGCCCATGGGCGCCGCATGCGTGAAGTGATCCGCCAACTCAGCTAAGGAAGGCGAAGGCGAGGAGCGCGATGGAGGCGCCGAGGCCGAGGCCGCTGGCGAGGTAGAGGCCATAGGCGCGGCGGCGGGTGGCCCCGATGAGGGCGCGCTCGTCGCGGTAGCTGATGATGAAGCGCCGGTCCTTATGGACTGGGTGGCGCATCAGTGCCGGCTCGCCGTTCAGGTTGCCGAGATAGCCGAGCACGTAGACCGTGCGGCCGAGGGGGATGGCCCGCTCCTCGCGCCAGATCTCGCGCTCGCGGCCGCCGAGACCGGTGTACTCCTCGTAGCGCGCCACGGTCTCCAGCATGTCGAGCGTGGCGCCGGCGGTCTCGACGGCGATGCGGCCGGTGGCGTCGCGCACATAGAAGTGGGGCACCCGCTGGCCCTGCGTCCCAAAGGCGTGGGTCTCGATCTCGCGCCCGCGACCCCAGCCGCGCCTGCCGATGCGCTGCTCGTGCTCCTCGCTGACGCTGTAGTCGTAGGCGACGCAGAGTTGCTCGCTGTAGGGCGCGCGGAGAGGGGTATCGCACTCGACGGTGCCGACTACCTCCACCGGATCACCGAAGGGAAGGGCGCCGGAGCGGATGCGGCGCTGCCGCTCGATGGCCTCGGCGACGCTGAGGGTGGGGGCGTCGCGCATGGCGAGCAGGCTGCCCTCGCCGTGCCAGGCGACGGCGGCGGCGACGACGGCGGCGATGAAGAGGGCGGCGGCGCCGGCGATGAGGGCGATGTCGAGTGGCGTCATGGCTGCACTTTAGCAGGGGCGCGTTTCCGCGCTGTGACGGGGCGCTGCCCGAACCAGTGCCACTTGCATGGTGCGTGAGGATGCGGGCGGACTTGGCTTCTCGCGCTCCCCAGCAAAGGGTCAAGCGCTTCCTGATAGCGCTGGGAGCGCGGCGCTCGCCAGCGGCCTCCGGCGGCGAGCCGTGATACCATGGGCGCGGCAACGACAGTGGAGGAGCATCTTCGTGGCTCACGAGCCAGCGACAACTGAGATCGCGATCATCGGCGGCGGCTTCGGCGGGATCGGCGCCGCGATCCGGCTGCGACAGGCCGGCTTCAACGAGTTGATAATCTTCGAGCGGGCCGCGGAGCTCGGCGGGGTGTGGCGCGATAACAGCTACCCCGGCTGTGCCTGCGACGTGCCCTCGCACCTCTATTCGCTCTCCTTCGCCCCGAACCCCAACTGGAGCCACAGCTTCTCCCGGCAGCCCGAGATCTGGGATTACCTCAGACGAGTCGCCTGTGAGTTCGGTGTGCTGCCCCACGTGCGCCTGGGCCACGAGGTGCTGGGCGCCGTTTGGGACGATGGACGGCAACGCTGGCAGATCGAGACCAGCCGCGGCCCCTACGAGGCGAGGTTCCTGGTTGTGGCCAGCGGCGCCCTCAGCGAGCCGGCGATCCCGGCGATCCCCGGCCTGGAGTGCTTCGCCGGTGCCAACTTCCACTCCGCCCGCTGGGATCACAGCTACGATCTGGCGGGTCGGCGGGTAGCCGTGATCGGCACCGGCGCCTCCGCCATTCAGTTCATCCCCGCGATCCAGCCCAGCGTTGAGCGGTTGCTGGTCTTCCAGCGCACCCCGCCCTGGATCGTCCCTCGCGTCGAGCGGTCGATCTCCCTGGCGGAGCGCCGGCTCTTCGCCCGCTTCCCGCTCCTCCAACGGCTCCAGCGGGCCTGGATCTACGCCGTGCGCGAGCTGCTCGTCGCCGCTTTCCGCCGCCCCTGGTTGATGCGCTGGACGCTCCAACGAGCCGCTGAGCGCTACCTGGAGCGCTCGGTGCCCGACCCGGAGCTACGGGCGAAGCTCACGCCCCGCTACGCGATGGGCTGTAAGCGCATCCTCGCCTCGAACGACTATCTGCCCGCCATCCAGCAGCCAAATGTGGAGCTGATCACGGAGCGGATCGTTGCGGTGACCGCCCGCGGCCCCGTCACCGCTGATGGCGTCGAGCACGCGGTTGACGCTATCATCTTCGGCACGGGCTTCAAGGTGACGACTCAGCCGATCGCGGGCCGCATCCGCGGGCGCGACGGCCGCACGCTCGCCGAGACGTGGGGCGTGAGCCCGCAGGCCCATCTCGGCACCACCGTCGCCGGCTTCCCGAACATGTTCTTCCTGCAAGGGCCGAACACCGGCCTCGGCCACACCTCAGTGCTCTACATGATCGAGCGGCAGATCGAGCATATGGTGCGGGCCCTGCGCCATATGCGGCAGCGGGGCGCCACGGCGATCGAGCCGCGCCCAGAGGCGCAGGCCGCCTTCGTGGCCGCCGTGGACCGCGCGATGAAGGGCACTGTCTGGACGGCCGGCGGTTGCCAGAGCTGGTACCTGGATGGGAGTGGGCGCAACTCGACGATCTGGCCCGGTTACAGCTGGCAGTTCGCCCGGCGCCTGCGGCGCTTCGACCCCGCGGAGTATGTGTGGTCGTAGCCCGTGGCCCGAGGTGTATCTACGCCGCCTGCTAGCTCGAAGCAAGTACGGCGTTCCAGATGGGACGACAGACGACCGTCCGTAGCCTTTGCTACTTCGCAAGGTTGGCACACCGGCGCTGCTGCACCGCACCCTCAAGCTCTCAGCTTGAGGGTGCGAGTGTAGGCGCCAGGATGTGCCAAACTAATGCTAACAGTACATGTATGGGCTACAGATTCCGGTGTACGGCCCTTAGATGAAGGCGCTCATGCCGGTGATCGCGCGGCCCACGATCAGGGTGTTCATCTCGTGGGTGCCCTCGTAGGAGTAGAGGGCCTCGGCGTCGGCGAAGTAGCGGCCCACCTCATGCTCGAGCAGGATGCCGTTGCCGCCGAGCAGATTGCGGCCGGTGGCCACCACGGCGCGCATGCGCTCCCCACAGTAGACCTTGGCGAGGGAGGCGCGCTCCTGGCTAAGCTTGCCGTCGCGGGCGGCGAGCTGGCTCATGCGTAGGCAGAGGGTCTGCATCGCGGTGACGTCGCCCAGCATCTGGACGAGGCCGCTCTGAACGAGCTGGAAGCCGGTGATGGGGCGGCCGAACTGTATGCGCTTGTTGGCATACTCCAGGGTGCGCTCGTAGGCGCCCATAGCGAGGCCCGTCATCGCCCAAGCGACGATGGAGCGGGCCATGCCGAGCTGGCGGGCCACATCGCGGAAGCTCCGCACGCCGGGCAGGCGATTGGCCTCAGGGACGCGCACATTCTCGAGGCGGATGTCGGCGTTCTGCACCACCCGCAGCGCCATCTTGCCCTCCAGCTTTGTCACGTGGTAGCCGGGGGTGCCGCGCTCAACCACGAAGGCCTTCACCTGATTGTCGCTGACGTCGCGGGCGAAGACGATGTTCAGGTCGGCGAAGGGGGCGTTGCCGCTCCACTTCTTGGCACCGTTGAGCACCCAACCCTGCTCGTCGCGGCGTGCAGTCGTGGTGAGGCCGGCGGCGGTAGCGGAGCCGACCTCGGGCTCGGTGAGCGACCATGAGCCGATCCGCTCGAAGCGCTGCATGGCCGGCAGCCAGCGCTGCTTCTGCTCGTCGGAGCCGAAGAGGGAGATCGAGCCCATGGCGAGGCCCCAATGGACGCCGAAGAAAGTGTAGAGCGACGCGTCCACGCGGGCCATCTCCATCGCGAAGATGCCCGTCCCTACCGGGCCGAGGCCGCTGATATCCAGCATCCGGTCGCCGAAGGTGTCGGCGAGCAGGGCTGCAAAGGAGGGAACGAGCTCGTGAGGGAACTCGCCCCGCTCCCAATACGCGCCGATCACCGGGCGGACCTTCTGCTCCATGTATGCCCGCACCTGGGCTTGGATAGCGCGATCCTCGGGGCTGAGGGTATCGAGAATATCGTAAAAGTCGCCATTGACCTGCGGCAGATGCTTCGGCCGGCGCTTGCTGGTGATGCTCTTGAGCAGCAGGCCCAGCTCCTGCGGGCTAACCCCGCCAAGCGAGCGGACCACCTCGGAGAGGTTTACCTGTTGGAAGAGCCGGGCGAGGCCTGCGAACGGCATTGTTACGGGGGCCATAGCGCGCTCCTAGTGTGAATCAAGATGCAGGGTGCGGCTGTCGTTTGCTAACGCTGTTCCCGCTACGTGTGGCCGGGCAGGTTGCCTGTTTCTTCGCTTGAGATGGCGAACGGTCGCGACAGGCGCGACCGGTAGACGCACAGCCAGGATTCGTTGGGGGAAGTGGCAGCCGTATAACGCGATGCGTTATCTATGTTATAGCATAGATAACGCGACCGTGTCAATGCTACTCGCCTAGCTATCGGCGGTGAGCATATAGCCGGCGCCGCGCACACTGACGAGCATACGGGCGCTGCGGGGATGGGCCGCGAGCTTACTGCGCAGTCGATGAACGCGGGATTTCACCAGCTCGCGGGCCTCGTCGCCGGAGCAGCTGTGGTGATAGAGCTCGCGGGCGATCTGCTCGGGGGCGACCACCTGCTCGGCCCATTTGGCCAGATAGTGCAGCAGGTCGAACTCGCCATTGGTGAGCGACAAGGCAGCGCCCTCCACCGTGGCGCGGCGCCGGAGGCCATCGATAGCGAGGGCGCCCACTCGATGAGCCTGCCGCTCGGGCGATGGGGAGAGCTCATAGCGTGCGTTGGGAGGGTCGGCCAGCCGGCGCAAGGTAACGCTGATCTGATGGAGCAGGGCGTTGCGCTCCTGCTGCTCGCGGCGCCGCTCGATGGCCGTGGCCACGGTGCGCTCGAGCGTGCCGGCGGCGACCGGCTTAAAGATGTAGGCGTGAGCGTGGATGTTGAGCGCCGTCACGGCCGATGCTATGGTTGCAGCGCCGGTGAGAACGATCAGCTCAAGCTCAGGGTCGATGGAGCGCGCCTCGATCATCAAGGCCACACCGTCGAGGGCTTCCAGCTGCAGGTCGGTGATCATCAGGTCGAAGCGGGTCTCCTTGAGCAGCACCAGGGCCGCCTCGCCGCTCGATGCGCTGAGGACGCTATAGCCTGCCGCCCGCAGCCGGGCTTCCAGCATCAGCCGCGTGACCTGCTCATCTTCTACCAACAGCAGCCGTGGCTGTGCTTTCATGTGTTTTTCGCTGTTGATGATCTAGTAGCGGGGGCCTTGGGCCTAGCTGCCAGAATAGGGGAGATACACCGCGGAGGGCAAGAGCGCCCGCTCCTAATCTACTAGAGTTATTAGTACTACGTGTGCCGTCATACTGAGGTACGGGTTTAGGTTGAAGAGTGGAGGGCGGGCCGCCCACCGCAGCTGCGGGGGATGGCGCCCCGTTGTTGGCGCTTGCGACGTTGCTTCTCTTGCGGAGGCTGTCGCACCGCGCCCCGCTTGTTTTGTCAGGGGGCGTACGCA
>DAOUGF010000375.1:0-3467 GCA_034429295.1 Chloroflexaceae bacterium | reverse complement strand
GGACCGGCGCGTCGAAGTGGGTGCCGGTGTGCTCCCCGAGATGCAGGGTGTTCCAGTACCAGCCGGGACCCGCCTCGTCGTAGCGCGAGATCTGCTCGATCGTGAGGCCAGGCGAGGAGGCGAAGATCGGCGGTAGCCCGATCACCGGTGTCTCCGGGCCGAGCGGCTGCGTCAGATCCACCACCGTCAGCGTGCCGGCGTCCAACTCCGCGATCAGTTGTGAGAGTAGCTGCGACATCGTGCCTGCTTTCTGTGACTAAGGTGAGGAGGTGACACGGTGAAGGGGTGACCGTGCGTCAAGAGCCGGTAGGTGTCACCTCCTCACCTTGTCACCCCCTCAGATTCTTAAGGTGGCGGGCGAATTGGAAGCGGTTCTCCAGCATGGGCAGGTCGGTGAGGAAGACGGCGGGGCCTCTGGCCTCGACTTTGGCGACGATGGTGGTGAGCTCGTTGGCCTCCAGCGCCTCGTCGAAGGCGGACGCGAAGCCCTCCAACTCGTTGACGGTGGCCACCCGTGGCACGCCGGCCCCGCGGGCGATCGCGGCGAGGTCGCTGCCGGTGGCGGTGGCGGTGGGGAAGCCGCCCACCGAGAGCAGGCTCTCGTTGTCGAAGATCACATGGACCAGGTTCGGCGGGCGGTAGCGGGCCAGGGTGGTGAGGCCGCCCAGGTTCATGAGGATCGAGCCGTCGCCGTCGATCACCACCACCTGCAGCTCCGGGCGGGCGAGGGCGATGCCCAGCCCCATCGAGGAGGCCAGGCCCATCGCGTGCTGCAGATAGAAGAAGCCCGGCCGGTGGCCGATCGCCTGCAACTCCGCCGCCGTAGCGCCCATGATCGTCACCACCACGCACTGCTCCAGCCGCGGGTAGATCGCCTTCAGCGCCTCGATCCGTAGCATAGAACCTCGACATCGAATTGAGCATTGAGACGTGTTACATTCTCGATGCTCAACTCCTCAATCTTCCCACATCAAGTCGCGGCAGAGCAGCAGCGCCACCGGCTTGAGCGAGGATTCGGCGAGCGTGATCGCTTTACGGACGCGGGCAGCGACGTGGGCGGGCTCCTCGAGGCGCAGAGCCGGGATGCTGAGCGCCTGCAGCACGGCCTCGGTCACGCCGCCGCCCTCCGTCTGCCAGGGGTCCCGCTCGCCGAACTCGCCCCGGTAGCTGATCAGCATCAGCAGCGGGATGCGGTAGAGGCGGGCGAGGGAGACGATACCGTTGACGCTCTGGAGCAGGCCGTGGTTCTGCATCAGCATCGCGGAGCGCACACCGGCGAGGTGGGCGCCTGCCGAGATGCCAACACCCTCCTCCTCCTTCGCCAGGCGCACCAGAGTCATCTCCGGGTCGTCCTCCGCCATGCGGATCAGGTGGACCAGCCAGGTCTCGGGCAGCGCGGAGATGATCTGCACGCCGCCTTCCTTCAGCGCCTGGTAGATCAGCTGCGAGCCGGTGACGGAGACTGGCACGTGGGCCTCCTGCTATTTGGAACCGCAGAGATCTTTCGGTAGGTCGTAGGGCCCAAACATTCGCCCCAAATCGCTCGTGTGGTATAGGCGCTGTCAGGGGGTGGCCGTACGGCGTAGTTTGAACAGCCAGAGCCTCAGAAAGCCATCGCGGTACGGATGGCGGACTACGCTATACGGACACTAGGCATCACCGCTTCCCCCGACCAGCGCGCGGCGGGCGAAGAGCAGCCGCTGGCCCGCAGTGAGGTGGGAGATCACGCCGACGGCGATCGTGGCCCACTCCAGCGGGCGGGCTGTGGGGAAGATCGGCTGAAGCAGCAGCCCGAGCAGCAGCAGGCCGATCTTCTCCTGGCGGCCGGCGAGTCCCACATTCGCCGAGGGGATGCGGCCCGTCGACTCGGCCCGCGCCCGTACATAGCTGGCCATGATCATGCCGGCGAAGCTGAAGAGCGCCCAGCGCCCGTCCACCGCGCCGCTCCAGACCATACCGAGCACAACGAAGAGCTCCACATAGCGATCAACCGTATGGTCGAGCACCGTGCCGAAGGGCGAGGCCGTGCCGCTCGCGCGGGCGGTGGCGCCGTCGGCCACATCGGTGAGGCCGACCAGGGCGATCACGCCGATCGCGAGCCAGAAGGAGCCGCGGCCGATCGTGTAGCCCGCGAGCGCGCCGAGAACCAGGCTACAGAGTGAGAGCGTGTTGGGGGTGAGCCCCAGCTGGACACAGAGCCGGCCCAAGGGGAGCGTCACCTCCTCGTAGCGACCACGGAAGCGAGCCAGGATGGGCATCATGGCACGAACTCCCTTGCCAGCAGCGCCGCGGTGCGCCGCTCGACCTCGGCCAGCGTGATCGGGGCGTCGGGGCCCGTATGTTCGATCCAGATCGAGGCGGTGGCCGCCCCGGTGCAGCCCGCGACGTAGAGCGCCCCCGGATCCTGCAGATAGGCGTGGAGGAAGCCGGCCATGTACGTGTCGCCGGCCCCCGTCGGGTCGCGGACCTCAGTGGCGTAGGCGGGGATGCGGTACTGGTGCTGCCCATCGTCGATCAGCGATCCTGCCTCGGCGAGGGTCACGATCGCGATGCGACAGCCGAGGGCCCGCAGACGAGCCACCGCTGCGGGGCCATCGTGGCGCGGGTTGATCCCGGTGATCACCTCGGCCTCCAGCTCATTCGCCTTGATCACATCGAGGAGTGGCGCCAGACGCGCCAGCTCCGGCGGGCAGAAGTGGCTCACGCGCCCGTCAGGGCGAACCTCGCGGAGCAGGCCCTGCGGGTCGAGCAGGAGCGGCGCGTCGCTGGCCGCCCGCAGCCGCTCGATCAGCGCGGGCGGCGTCTCCTGCAGGATGGGGCCGATAATAATCGCCTCGGCCTTGTCCAGGTTCGGCGGCAGATGCTCGATGGCTGCGGCCCGGCCCAGCAGGTCCAGCGTGCGGTTACCGAATTCGTCGTAGACCAGCGAGAAGCCGCCCGTCTCCTCGCTGCGCTCGACGGCGGCTGTGATGCCGTAGCGCTCCAGCTCGGCCATAAAGCGAGCGTGGTAATCATCACCAACCCGGCCCACCAGGGTGGTCTTGTGCCCGAGGCCAGCGAGGGCCAGGCAACCATTTGTGGAGCAGCCGGATAGGACACGCTGGCCTGTGGTTACGGCAGGGGTCCGAATATAGTCGTAGACAGGGTTGCCGACGGCGACGATCATATGTTCTGCCAATATAGCTTTCTGCCGCGCTATCCTACCATAATCGGGCCCAGCGTGCCACAGCCGGGTGGTAGAGGTGCCTGTGGCCCGCCGGGGAGGTGGCCGTTGGCGCCTACGACGCGCCTGTAGCGGGGGCAGGCGGCCCGCGCCTCGCGGTGAGGGGCCTCGCCCCGTAGCCCCCTTGTTTTGTTAGGGGGCGGACGCCCGCCCCCTAACAACCCCCGCGCCGGGGGCCTCGCCCCCGGACCCCCAAATCCGACGCTTTTCCCAGGCGAGACGCCCGGCGGCGCATGCCCCTCTG
>DAOUGF010000374.1:0-3232 GCA_034429295.1 Chloroflexaceae bacterium | reverse complement strand
CGACGCGGAGGCCGCCAACGGCTCGCTGCGCTTCTCGCTCGGCCACAGCATCACCGAGGAAGATATCGACTATGTGCTCGACGCCCTCCCACCGATGATCGCGCGGCTGCGGGCCCTGGCGCCCTGCGCCGCCGATCCGGCGCCCGTCGCCGTCAGCTAACTACACTATGCCACGCTTAATCGCCTTCCTGCGCGCCATCAACGTCGGCAACCGCTACATGAAGATGGAGGAGCTGCGGGCGCGCTTCGCGGAGCTCGGCTATGCGCGGGTCGAGACCTTCATCGCAAGCGGGAATGTGATCTTCGACGCTCCGGCAGCCCCAGCTGAGGAGGTGGAGCAGGCGATCGAGGCCCACCTCCAGCAGGCCCTCGGCTTCGAGGTGACCACCTTCATCCGCACGGATGCCGAGGTCGCCGCTATCGCGGCCTATCAGCCGTTCCCGGCGGAGGAACTGGCGCTGCCGGGCGCGTCGCTCTACGTCACCTTTATGAAGGCGCTGCCCGACGCGGCCACCCAGGAGCGGGTGCTGGCGCTGCGCAACCCGGTGGACGACTTCGCGTTCCACGGGCGCGAGTTCTACTGGCTGCGCCGCACACGGGAGAGCGAATCGATCACCGACCGGCCGCAGTTCGCCAAGGCCTTCGGCAAGGATGGCCAAGGGACCACGCGCAATATCACGACGGTGCGCAGGCTCGCGGCGAAGTACCCGGTGAAGTGAGCAAGTCGCGGGTACGATCAACTTCCGCCTGAGAACGGCGCCCACCTGTCCTCTTCGGCGTCATAGGCGTAGCGCAGGATGATCTGCTGCTGTTCGGAGACGGCCCGCAGGTTGAAGCTGAAAGGCACAACGTAGAGGGTCATGGTCGCCTGATCGAAGCTGATCCGGCGCACCCGTGGCTCGCCGAACGGCGCCTCACGCTCGTCGATCGTCAGGTCGCTGCGAAAGGCGCCCACGGCATGCCCTGCGCCGTCGAGAGCCACCGAGCCAACCTCGGGGCTGCGGGCCAGGCCCATGTAGAGCCGCTTCTCGGCGCGACCCTGGAACACCGCCAACCCGATCGCGTCTACGCCGACCACCTCGTCGGTGATGGCCTTGGTGGCCAGATCGACCCGCACCACCTTGCCCTGCTCGGCCTGCCGGCTGGAGCCGGCTACCGTGCTCACATAGAGCGCGTCGGTATCGCAGTCGTAGGCGATGCCGAGGATGCCGAAGGGGTTCTCTGAGCCGGCAGAGGGCGCGCCCGGCAAGGTGACGAAGGGCGCCAGTTCACCGCTGTCGCTGTCCACCCGATAGATCGTGTTGAGCGAGCCGGGCGGGTTGTCGCTCACGGCGGTGCGCGGCACCGGCGCCGTGTAGATGTGGCCCTCGCGGTCGAGGGTGAACGGGCCAAGGGTGCCGGCGTCGTCCCAGGAGGGCTCCTGGTGGATGTCGCGCTCGGCGGGGCTTGCGGTGAGCGGCACGCGCCCGTCGAAGATCACCAGGCCCGCGTATTCCCGCTCGCTGGTGCTCACGGCGAGGCGCCCACCGTAGCCGAGCCGCTCGCTGAAGCGGGGCAAGGCGCGGCAGTTGGTGACGCCGCCAAGCACTCCGGCGGCCTGAGCGCGGTCACGCAGGAGCCACCAGCCGATGGCTGCGCCGCCGAGCAGGACGCTGAGGCCGAGGGCGAGCCAGAGGCCTCGCTGGAGCGAGCGGGCCTGGCGAGCGGCCCGGCGGCTGGCAGCGCGAGGGTTGCGGCGGCGCTTGCTCATGGCCGCCCTCCAATAGGCACAAACATCGGCCCCGCGGAGCAGGGCCAGACCTCCGGCACGAAGACGCCACCCTCGAGCCGCGCGTCGGCCCAGCAGCGTTCCGCGCCGGGCGCGTCGGCATTCTTGAGTTGGGGGACGTACCAGAGCACAAGGGGTGTTTTGTCGATCGGCTCGGCGGGCTCCAGGAAGCGCTCGGGGCCCTGGCGCTCGTCGCTGTTGCAGCAGTCGCCGAGGGTCGGCATATCGCTCTCGCCCTCGTCGCGGTCGGCGTGGCGGCGGCTCACATAGAGGTAGGCGTTGTCGCCCGCGTCGCCCGGCCCGAACTGCCCCTGCCCAGGCTCGATAAACCAGCCGGCCCCGGTCGCGTCCGCCAGCTGGTACTGATAGCCTTCGGGCGTGTAGGCGGTGCCTTCGCGCTGCAGCTGCCAGCCCTCGCTGCTCCAGGGCTGCCAGGCCTGGCCGCCCCACTCGGCGAAGCCCAGCGCGTCGCCGGCCGGGGCGATGCGCAGCACCGGGCGGTAGGTACCGTCGTTGCCACAGCCGCGGCCCTCATTCACGATCGCGATGCGGAAGCGGCCATCGTCGTAGAACTCGTAGCGCTGCAGGTAGGCGTAGTTGCAGGGCATCGGCCAGAGCTCGCTACGGAAGCGCTGCTCCAGCGCGAAGCCGCCTACACCGTCGGCTGCGGCGATCGGCACAACACTGGGCCCGTTCCAGGCCACCACCGCGGCGGCGGAGAAGGCGGGGCAGCCAAGCGCGTCGCTGTAGCCAAAGCCCTCGCGGGACGAGTAGCTGATGTGAATGTCAACCAGCTTGGCGCTGGCCAGCACCGGCACCCCATTGAAGCGCACATCGTCGAGCTGCAGCCCATCGGAGCCGGTGAGCAGATAGTTGAGCGACCAGGGGCCGCGCTGGAGGGCCGTGCTGCGCTCGCAGAACATAGCCGTCACCACATCGTCCTGGAGGCGCTGCTCGCTGATCGGGCGACGGCTCGAGACGCCCAACTCCGTCCAGCGCAGGCCGATGATCGAATAGTCCACCAGGTCCACGATCACCCAGAGGGCCCGCTCGCCCCAGACGAAGATCGGGGCCACGCAGAGATGGTGCGAGCGCTCGCAGGCCGTGGCCTGGAACTGTACCTTCATCTGCGGCTGCTGGATCATCGTCGCGTCCGGCGCGAGCCCGAGCTCATCGCGCACCTCGGGCGCGGCCAGGGCGATCTGCGCGGCCAGATCCATCAGATGTTGGGGCGTCACGGTCGGCTGTGTGTCGGCGAAATGCTCAACGCTGTGGACCAGCCCGGCCGCCGGATCGACGACGGCGATGACGGTGCTATTGCTCGCATAGTTGTAAATCTCGACCCGGTAGCAGGATTGCTCGCGGCAGGGCTCTGCGGCGCCCGCGGCGTCGCCCGGCCCGAGGAGGTAGACGCCGAAGAGCTCGGCTCGCAGCGGGCGCCCGTCGGGGCTGGTGACGGCGGCG
>DAOUGF010000373.1:0-6862 GCA_034429295.1 Chloroflexaceae bacterium | reverse complement strand
ATAAAGCCGAGCTCAGCAGCCGAGCCCATGCGGCCCAGCAGCAGGCGCCCATCGGCGATCACGCCGCCGCCGATGCCCGTGCTCACCGTGATATAGACCATGTTGCGGCAGCCGCGGCCGCCGCCGAAGCGCCACTCGCCCACAGCGGCGGCGTTCGCGTCGTTGCCGAGTTCAACCGGCAGGTCCGTGGCCTCGGCAACCATCGCTCGCAGGGGGATCTCGTGCCAGCCGGGAAGGTGAGGCGGCGCGTAGACAATGCCGGTGAAGGGGTCGAGCGGGCCGGGGGCGCCGATGCCGATGCCCAGCAGCTCCCCGTCGGGCGGTAGCATGGAGCGCAGCTCGTTGATCAGGCCCAGCATCCGCTTGATCACGGCCTCGGGGCCCTCAGCGACCAGGGTGGGTGTGCGCACCACAGGGCCGATCTGCCCCTCTGCCGTCACCAGCGCAGCCCGCAGCTGCGTCCCGCCAAGATCGACCCCAATCACGTGCTTCATGGCGGCAATTATAGCACGGCCAGCCCAAAACTCTTGACAGCACAAGTGTTTGCTTGCTATAATCGATGCTACATAAGTTCTACTGTGCCGTCAGCCGGCGCTTGGAGAGGCAGAGTTCGCCGCCATGCGCAGCCGAGGCACAGAGTTTATGTGTACGCTCGCCGTCGGCCCCGTCCGGGCTGCGGCCAAGGAAAGGACAGGGCCTATGCGAACTCCCGACGGGCTGTCGCAGCGCCAGGAAAAAATCCTGGGCTACATCCAGGAGTTCCTGCAGAAGAACGGCTACCCGCCTGCGATCCGCGACATCCAGAACGACCTGAAGATCAGCTCAACCTCCGTGGTCGCCTACAACCTGAAGGCGCTCCAGGAGAAGGGCAAGATCACCCGCGACAACAAGGTTTCGCGGGGCATCACCCTGCCTAACATGGTGCCCACGCCGGTGCCGGCGATGGAGTCAAGCTTCACCGTCCCGCTGCTCGGCGTGATCACGGCAGGCTCGCCGCTGCCGGATCCGGAAGAGGTGGACGTGAAGACCGCCGAGCGGATCGAGGTGCCTGCCGATCTGGCCTCAGCGGATAAGCTGAAGGATGTCTTCGCCCTGCGGGTGCGCGGCCAGTCGATGATCGACGCCCTGATCGATGATGGGGACATCGTGCTGCTGCGCCGCCAGGAGACGGCCGACAACGGCCAGATGGTTGCCGCCATGATCGTGGACGAGAACGCAGTCACCCTGAAGAAGTTCTACCACGAGGGCAACCGCATCCGCCTGCAGCCGGCGAACAGCACCATGCAGCCGATCTACACCACCCCCGATAACGTCCGCATCCAGGGTCGCGTCGTGGGCGTGCTGCGCAGCATGTTCTAGGCAGATCCCGAACTTCACGAATACGAACGAACTACACGAACCTCGGACCGCACACCTCACGAATACGAGCGAATAACACGAATACGAAGGCACGACGGTGCGAACCCTACAACTGAGAGCGACGCGGATGGCGTGAGGAGAACCCCAGCGCATCCGCGTCGCTCATTGTTTTGCTGCGTCGCCTAACTACGCACGACGCATGCTGCCGCTGTACGGGCCTTCGCGCTATTCGCGATCCAAACAGCCCGCTCAGAACTGCTTCGGCGCCGGGATGTGCCACCACCCTTGCGTCAGGTAGGCCACGGCGAGGAAGCCCACCACCACCAGCAGGAAGCCCAGGTCGCTCCAGCGCGGGCGCCAGCGCCGGTTCGGCAGCACCAGGTGGGTGCTCAGCCAGCAGAGAAGCGTCGTCAGCAGCCCGTAGCAGAGCAGCGTCGCCCGGTACACCGGGATCACCACCACCCCGTTTGGCCCGTAGTAGACCACGCCTGGCCCGAGCAGCGACAGGATCGGCAGCCCGCCCAGCGGGTCGCCAAAGCCGAAGAACGGCGCCGTCATGTCGCCCGCAGGCGCCACCGTCGTGATCGAGAGCAGCGCGCTGAAAGGGTTGAGGTAGAGCAGTTCAGGCGGCGGGAGCTGGCCTTGAGGAGTGCTGAACAGCCCCCACACCGACGCAAGCAGCACCGGGATGCCGAGCAGCAGCAGCACCACGATGTAGGCGATCGTCGTCGCCCGCGCCGTGCGCCGCCCGAAGGCCGAGCAGCAGAGCCCGATCGCGCCGAAGAAAACCGTAGCCGCCAGCAGCAGCCCTAGCGCCTTCAGCAGCGCCCGCAACTCCACCCCGCCGAACACCAGCACCACGCTGAACACCGGCACAGCTGCGAAGATCAGCAGGAACAGATAGCTCAGGGCTGCCACCAGCTTCCCCCAGAGAATCTGCGCCGGCCTGAGCGGCGTGGCCATGAGCATGTCGTAGGTCAGCTGCTCCCGCTCTCCGCTGATCGCCCCGCTGGTCATCGAGGGCGCCAGAAAGACCACCAGCAGGAGCTCCACAAAGGCCAGCCCCCGGAACAACCCCTGGCCCACCTGCGCGCTCAGCAGCATCGCGCCAAAGCGAGCCTGCTGCAGCATCAGCTGGTAAATGCCGACCCCCGCCGCGGCCAGCAGCACCAGAAACGCCGTCAGGATCAGGTACGGGCGCACGCCGCGCATGCGCGTCCGTACCTCGCGCACAATGATCGGATTCAGCTGTGGCCGCCGCCAGCGTGTGGCCCGCATAGTCATTCCTCCGTTTGAACCACAGATCAGAAAGGCGGCTCTGTGGTTATTCCACAGCCGTCAGGCGTAAGAACAGCTCCTCGAGGTTCTCAGCCTGGGGACGGAACTCACTCACCAACACTCCTTGGCCCACCAGATGCGCCAGCAGCCGGGCCTGGGCCTCCTCGTCCCCCTCGGCCATCTCCACGATCAGCGCCTGGTCGTCGGTCGGGTCGTGGCGCAGGACGCCGAGCCGCGGCAGGCCCTCCTGGGGCTCGGCGACAAGCTGGCGTAGGCGCGCCTCGGCCGCCTCGAGGCCGCGCATCACTCTGATGCGCAGGCGCGAGCCGCCCTGGAGCTGCCGGCGCACCTCCTCCACCGGCCCGCTCACCACCATCTTGCCACTCTCGATGATCCCGATCTCAGTACACACCTCCGCCAGCTCGCTCAGGATATGCGAGCTCAGCAGCACGGTCTTGCCCATCTCCCGCAGCGTCCGCAGTAGCTCCCGTAGCTCCACGCGCGCCCGCGGGTCGAGCCCGCTGGCTGGCTCGTCGAGCAGCAGCACCGGCGGATCGTGGATCAGGGCATGGGCCAGGCAGAGGCGCTGCTGCATACCGCGGGAGAGACTCTGCACATAGGCGTCTCGCTTACTGCTCAGGTCCACCAGGCTCAGCAGCTCGTCAACCGCGCGCTTGCGGCGCGCCCCATCGAGGCCGTAGCAGCGGGCGAAGAAGTCCAGATACTCCCAAACCCGCAGGTCATCGTACACGCCGAAGAAATCCGGCATATAGCCAACCAGCCGCTGGCCGCCGCCGGGCAGCAGCCGTTGGCCCATCAGCCGCACCTCGCCGCTCGTCGGCTCGAGCAGCCCGGCAAGCAGCCGCAGGGTTGTAGTCTTCCCGGCACCGTTCGGCCCGATGAAGCCGTAGATCGCGCCTGCGGCCACGCTCAGGTTGAGGTTGTCGAGCGCGACCATGCGGCCGTAGCGTCGCGAGAGATTCACCGTCTCGATAGCGGGCGTCACGGGAGTGCTCCCTTCAATCTGGCATCGATATACACACAGCCGAAGGCGGCCTGGGCTCGCTGGCTGCTGATCCGCACTCGCAGGGCCCCATGGTCGCTCAGGAAGCGGGCCGGGGTCTGCACCTGAGTCTCGCGGCCGGCGATCGCCTGGGCCTCCCAGCCGCCCGTCGTCCAATCGTAGAGCTCGACGCTCGTATCGTCGAACCAGGGGCCGTCCGAAGCCGTGAGCAGTACCAACTCGCTCGGCTGGAAGCCGTAGAGATCCCGCGGCAGCCCGAGCTGGATCACGGCGGGCTCGACGCCGAGGGTGAGCCCGGTGCCCTGGCCGCCGAAGCAGGCGCTGGCCATGCTGCTCTCGAAGCGCGGCGCAAGCCAACCCGCACCCAGGGTGATCTCGCCTCCGCTCAGCGCCACTCGCGGCGTCCCGATCAGGATGGCGATCGCCTGCTCATCGGAGCGCACGCCGGCCGGTATCACATTGAGGGCTGCGGTGTCGGTCCAGGCGATCAGCAAGGGCTGGCCGCCGCGAGTGCTGGGGCCATAGTTGTAGAGGGCGTCGAGCACTCTGATGCGCTGCTGGAGCAGGGGAGGGAGCGGCCCACCGCCACGCTGGCTCTGGCGATCCATCTCCTCGCCGTACACGAGATAGCTCATCGGCACCGTCGGCCCGAACATGCCCGGCTGGGCCAGCTGGCGCCGCTCCAACTCGCCCTCCCCCCGCTGGCCCGGCGCCAGGTCGCCCAGGCGAAGCACCTGATCGCCCTGCACCAGGGTCGCATCCATGAGCGTCACGCCGCTGCCGTTCTCCACCTCGCCGAACAGCCGCTCGCCCTCCAGCCAGACCTGCGAGCGCACCTGACCGTAAGGGATGATCGTATCGCTGGCGAAGGCCCGCATCGACCACTGGGCAACCTCGAATTCTCGCGCCTCGCCGCCCAAGCCGACATCCTGCAGAAACACCCCACCGCCCCCTGTGTTCGTATCCCACGGCCCTTGCACCGAGATCGGTCGCAACAGCGGTGTCTCCTCAGCTGGCGTATCGACCTGCAGCGTGTAGCTGCGGCGCTCGGGCGAGAAGAGCCCCACAAACGAGCGCACCCGGGCTTGGGCCGCGCCGCCGTCGAGCGGTTCGATCAGCGTCACCTGGTTGAGCAGCACATCGCCGCCGCGCTGGGCATAGCCCAAACCGTAGGTGAGGCCGGCGAACACCAGGGTGATGGTCGGCACAACGACCCAACCGAGGGCCTGCCGGTCCAGCCGGCGGAGCACCAGGTAGGTGACCGGCCCCACCAGCACAATATAGGCGATCACGAGGCCGATGAGCAGGTGAAGGGGCGGGAACTCAAGTGCAGGCAAGCTGGTGAGGCTCGCCGCGAGGTTGCCCTCCATAAAGCCGTCGAGGGTGGTGTTCTCGGGCGCGAAGCCGGCCGGGAGGTCCTGGCCGAGGCGCAGCAACTCGCCCCAGAGACGCCCGGCGCCCTCCCAGCCCTCGATCGCCGGATGGGCCAGCGGGAACGCCAGCACGGTCACCACGCCGCGGCCGAGGCCCTGCTCGATCGCCGGCAAGGGCGCCCCGGCCAGGCTGGAAAGGGTAATCTCATAGGGCGCTCGCTGGTCGCCCGAGGCTCGCGGGACGAGCGTGGCGAAGGGGAGCGGGGCGGCGCCGGCGAGGGCAGGCCCGAGCAGGGCATCGGCGGCCAGGGGCTCGACGGCGGTGACACTCGCGGGCGCAAGGTCGGCTGGCAGGCCAGCGAGGGTGCGCTCAAGGCCAGCGCCGCCGCTCACGATCAGCTGGCCGCCGCGCAGCACCCACTCCCGCAGGGCCGTCCGCTGGGCCTCGCTCAGCTCGGCTGTCGGCACATCCTGAAGCACAAGCGCATTGAAGCCGCTCAGGCCGAGGGCTCGCTCCGGCAGATCGGCCGGAGTCAGGGTCACCGCGGCCAGGGGCGTAGTCTCGTTCATGCGGGCCGGGGGGCGCGCTGTCGCCTCCTGAGGCAGGACGAAACCGATCATGTGGGCCTGCGGATTGGCGGGCTGCAAGGTTAGCGTCTGCTGAGCAAGTTCCTGGCCCGCGCTGAGCAGGCGCACCGTCAGACGCCGGGAGGCGGGCGTCAGATAGGCGTAGACGGTAACTTCCTTGCGGCCCCCGTTTGGCAGCTCGACCTCCACGGCGTACTGGGCGCCCTCGCGGGTGCCGACCCGCAGCTCGACGGTGCGATCCACGCCGCTATTCTCGAGCTCGGCGATGATCGGCAGCCAGCTGCCGGGACGAAACATACCGCCAAAGGCCGGACGGGCGGCCAGCACAACCTCATCGGCGCGCGTGGGCGGCGCCGCTAGAGCCGGCCCCGCGGCGAGCGCAAGGAGCGTGATAAGCCCAAGGGCCAGCGCCTGCAGGCGCAGCGAGCGGATCATCTTCAGCACGGCCGGCGCTCCTGCCTATAACTGGCGGGCGGCCAGGCGCCTCGAAGAGCAAGGCGCCCACGGTCCGCCGCGAACCGAAGCATCTCTCCAGAAGACGAACGAGCGGCGGCGGAAGTTCCGCCGCCGCCCGGTGTAGCAATAGTATAGGGTCCGTGGCCCCAAGGGCAAAATGACGCTCCGGTGAGAGAGGTGTGAGGAGGGCGGCAGAGAGGTTACCGCACAAAGTCTGGCCGGCTCAGGGGGAAGAGCAGCAGATCGAGGAGGTTGAGGGGTTATGACGAACTGATGCAGCAGGCGAACCCAGCGATGGGACCAAGCCTACGCAGGAGTTTAACGGCGGGGGCGACGGCGCAGCGTTGGGTTCTCGATCCGGATGCGCACGGGTGCCTTCTCAACGCGTCGCACGGATGCGACCAGCACCAGAGCCAGCATCACGGCCAGAACCATCAGCAGAGCGGTAACCATTGCGGCGATCCTTTCAGCGCTGCAGCTCGGGGAACTGCGAAGTTTGCTGTGAGCTCAAGGGTAGTATAACAAAAAGTGTGCACGGATGCCATACCGGTTTCACGGCGATTTTGTCAAGAAGCGTGCCAACCCGTATGGGCAGCAGGCATGTCGCCCGCGCCCCGTTAGGGGAGGCGAGGGCTGGCGCCCTGCACTCCTGGTTTAGTGTCTCTGGCACGGACTGTGCGGGCGCTGCCGCTCCGGCCCAGAGGGGCGGACGCCCGCCCCGCTGGACTCCCCGCGCCGGGGCCTCGCCCCCGGACCCCCAAAGCCGACTGCCTTCCCGTACCGA
>DAOUGF010000372.1:0-4497 GCA_034429295.1 Chloroflexaceae bacterium | reverse complement strand
CGCCACTGCGTCCGCCGCCCCCGCACCCCCGGCCCAGGAGGGCCAACGCCGGCCCTCCTAGATCTCCCGCGCCAGGGGACGCTGCCCCCTGGACCCCTAAACCCGACGGCCGCCTGCGCCGACACGCCATTGCTGCATGCCCCTCGGCGCTGAGAGCGGGCGTTGCGTTCCCCGCACCACGCCCGCTGCCAGGCACAGCATCAGTCGGCCCACTCGTTTCGCGTCTTCCCCTTCGCTTCTTCGCGCCTTCGTTTCGCGTCATTCGCTCCGTTTCGCGTCATTCGCGATCCAAACGTCCCCCCGCCCGGCACCGCCCTCGAGGGCGTGTAGGAGCACCATCCCCACAAGAGGCGGCGTCGCCAACAGCAGGAGGAGCGGGGCCGGTGGTGGCCCTCGCATGCGGCGCGCCAACATTCCTCGCAGTTGACGGCGGCGACTCTCCCGTGGTACACTTCGCAGCCGGCGCGCGAGCGCCGGTTTTTATATGCTGGTGAGGTGACTAATGGCGACTGAGATCCGCCGCCTTGCAGCTGATGAGCTTGAGCAGTTTGTCCGCATCGCCCGCCCCGCCTACCCCGGCATCGCCGTTTCGCCCGAGGATCTGCTGGAGCGCCTGCGCCGCACCGAGGGCGGCGAGGATCCGACGATCAGCTCGTGGGGCGCCTTCCGCAACGGCGAGCTGCAGGGCGTGATGCGCTACTTCGACTTCACGATGTCGTGCCACGGCGAGCTGCTGCCGGTGGGCGGCGTCGGCTTCGTGGCGGTGGATCTGCTCCACAAGAAGGAGCACGTCGCCCGCGATATGATCGCCGCCTTCCTGCGCCACTACCGCGAGGCCGGCGCCCCGCTCGCCGCTCTCTACCCCTTCCGCCCCGACTTCTATCGCCAGATGGGCTTCGGCTACGGCGCCCGCCTCAACGCCTACAACCTGCGCACCAGCGCCTTCCCCCGGGGCGAGAAGAGCCATCTGCGCCACCTCGCTCGCGCCGACGCCGCAGCCATCCTCGCCTGCCATAACCGCTACGTCGAGCGCACCCACGGCCTCTTCCGCCGGGGCGAGGCGCTGATGGGCCGCATGCTGGAGAGCCCCGAGCGCCGCGTGGTCGGCTACGTGGAGGGCGATACGGTCCAGGGCTATCTGCTCTACCAGTTCCAGCGGGGGAGTCGCAGCTTCCTCGACAACAGCCTGGAGGTGGTGGAGCTGGTGGCCGAGCATCCCGAGGCGCTGCGCGAGCTGTTCGCCTTCATCCATAGCCAGGCCGACCAGGTGCAGCGGGTGATCTGGAATACCCACGACGACCAGCTGCACCACCTGGTGAGCGACCCGCGGAACGGCACCGAGAACCTGCTCGTGCCAACCAGCCACGAGACAAATGTCCAAGGCGTCGGCATCATGTACCGGCTGCTCGATACGGCCGGCTTCTTCGCAGCCATGGGCGGCCACAGCTTCGGCGGCGAGAGCCTGACGCTGGGCATCGATGTGCGCGACAGCTTCCTCCCGGAGAACGACGGCCAGCTGGTGGTGCACTTCGCCGGCGGGCGGCCCAAGCTCGACCACAACGCGCCGCCCGAGGTCTGGATCGGCCTGAACGTCGAGCATCTCTCCTCGCTGGTGATGGGCGCGGCCGACTTCCGGGCGCTGCTGGCGTACGGACTTGCCGAGATCGACAACCCCAGCTATAGTGATAGGGTTCATCGGCTGTTCCAGAGCGCGGCGCGGCCGATGTGCCTGACGGCATTCTGACGGCTCACGTGGGCCGCTGATGAAGAGCTAACGAGTTTTTAAAAGGAGCACGCTGCAATGGCAGCCGGTACAACTTCGGATCTGCGCAACGGGATGGTGATCCGCTACAACAACGATCTTTACCAGGTGGTCGAGTTCCAGCATGTGGCGCCGGGCAACTGGCGCGCCTTCGTGCGGGTGAAGCTGAAGAGCCTGACCACCGGCAAGGTGTTTGAGGACCGCATGCGGGCTGGCGCCGACATCGAGATCGTGCGCATCGAGCGCCGGCCGATGCAGTTCCTCTACCGCGAGGGCGACGACTACATCTTCATGGACGGCAACACCTTCGACCAGATCCCGGTGCGCGGAGAGCTGATCGGCGATGCTGCTCGCTTCCTGAAGGAGAACGAGAACGCCGATCTGGTGTACGACTCCGAGCAGGAGACGCTGCTCGGCGTTGAACTGCCGATCTTCGTGAACCTCGCGGTGACGGAGACGACCGTTGCGGTGCGCGGCGACACGGCCACCAACGTGACCAAGCCCGCCACCCTGGAGACGGGCGCCGTGATCCAGGTGCCGGGCTTCGTCAACGAGGGCGATGTCCTGAAGATCGATACCCGCACGGGCACGTACATCGAGCGGGTATAGGAGCTCACCTTACGCTCTGCGCCCCCGTAGGCGCTCGCAGCCCCTCCAGCCACAGCTCCCGCGCGCCTAGCGGCTCCAGCCGCACGCTGCCGTCCTCCGGGTAGTAGGCCAGGACTGCCCGCTCCAGGTACTGGACGGTGCGGCGCGCGCCGTCAGCTGTGGTCGTCTCGAACTCTTCTGAGAGCGGCAGCCCGTAGACATCCGCGCCACCACCGCGCTCCCAGAATTCGAGGAAGGCGCCCTGCAGCGTGTGCCCTGTCTCCGGGAAGTGGCGTCCAACTCCGGCCTCGGCCGGCGAGGCCGCGCTGGCCCCGCCGCCGTAGGCGAGCGACCCGGCGGCGTCCGCGCCGAGGGGCTCCGGCTGCACGTAGAACGGCGTATCCGCCAGGTCGTGGCGCAGGCCGATCCGCACATTGCTGAAGGTCTGCGACACGCCGCCGGGGGTGACGCGGGCGGGCTCGAGGGGCGGCCCGAAGTGCTCCTCGCCGCCGAGGGCGCGCCAGTAGCGGTAGATCGGTGCGGGCACAGTGTGGCCGGCTACGAGGCCATCCTCGGGCAGCGGCATCACGCGCTCGGCGGCGTCCAGCACCGCCTTAAGGCCGGCGAGGTTCTGGGCGAACTCGATTTGGTCGCCGCTGATCAGCTCGGGCGTGATCGCGGCGATGCCGAGACTGCCGGCCCAATCGTGCATGCCGCCGGTGATGCTGTAGAGCGGCCAGAAGCGACTGTAGCTGTAGCCGGCGGCGGCGGCGTAGGTCTCGGCCATAGCGATCGACGGCGGATGCTCGCAGGCTGCCGGGAAGACGAGGCCCGCGTTCGAGTGGATGAAGATCGCCCCGGCGGCATCCCAGAGGAACGAGCGGATCAGGCGCACCTCGTGCTGGGAGTCGGGGTAGGGGCCGCCGGTGTCGGAGACGAGGCCGTAGGCGCCCTGCACGGTGGTGCTCCAGTCGTTCTCGGGGCAGGCGTCGAGGTTGGTGTTCATGTTGCGGTTCAGGTCCACGCCCGCCGCATCGAAGCGCCAGCCGAGCGCCAGGCCGTCGGGGTTGAGGGTGGGGATGAAGTAGAGCCGCACCGTGGGTGGCACCTGGTCGGGGTTGGCCCTGAAGTGCTCGATCAGCTCCAGGGTGAGCTGGTAGGTGTTGGCCTCGGGCCCACCGTGGGTATCGCCCACCACCACCAGCTTGCGCGGCCCTCCGCCGAACTGCACAACCTCGATCGGCCGGCCCTGGGCGCTGGTGCCGAGCACGAACTCGCGGGCGGCTGGCTGGGCACGGGCGGGGCCGATCTGGCCTATCAGGAGGGCGGCGAGCGCGAGGGCGCAGCAGATCAGGCGGCGGAGGTGGCTGTAGGTTGATGGTTTCATCTGTGGGCGGCCTTAGTGCGCTCCGCGATAGCTGCCGGACGCTACCCGCTCAGCGCGCGGCGCTTGGCCTCCACGAAGTGGCGTTGCTCCAGGCGGATGGCGCTGGCGATGCGGCTGATCTCGGCGCTCTCCTCGCTCGAGATGCCGCCGTGGGCGGCGGCGACGGCGAAGAGCCCGTCGAGGAAGCGCACCCGCTCCTCGACGCTGGCGCTCAGGGCGAAGGCGTACGTCAGCCGGTAGGGGTCGAGGGCGCCGTTACGACTCTCCTCGATCGCGGCCTCGGCGATCAGGGCGGCGCCGTCGTGGGAGAGGCCCCAGCCCCGCTCGAGCACGGCGACGATCCGCTCTCGCTCGGCCTCATCCACCTCGGCGTCGCCGTTGGCCAGGGTGGCGAGGATGCCGCCGGCCAGAGCGAGCTTGCGGGCGTCTGCGGCAGAGGTGCCGAGCGCCTCCTCGGGCGCCTTGCCCAGGCGCACACGCATCGCGTAGTAGACGCGGTTCTCGGAGAACTCGTTGAGATACTGCTCGCGGTTGGGGCCGGCGGCCCGCATCCCGAGGCTGCGGCGCAGCAGACCGCCAAGCGCGCCAAGGGGCCCGATATCGGCGCGGGTCAAGGCCGTGCGGATCTCCTCCGCCACCTGCCGCTCCTCCTCGGTGGTCACCCGGTCGGCGCTGAGTAGTTGGTCTATGGCCGCGAAGGCGATCGCGCGGTCCCTGGGTCCGCGCATCGTTGCGGCCAACTCTTCCACCAGGCGCCGGC
>DAOUGF010000371.1:0-2398 GCA_034429295.1 Chloroflexaceae bacterium | reverse complement strand
CCCGCGCCAGGGGCCTCGCCCCTGGACCCCAAGCCGGAGGCCAGTACTGTGCTGCCGCCGAACTGCTACCTCGTCCCATCGTCGGGCTTGAGCCGTAGCCCTGCGCGGTAGTCCTCGCCCGCTGGTTGCGCCCTGTTCGTTCCGGCGTGCCGCCGCCAAACTTTCCGGAACCTGATGTGCGGAAGCGGGCGGCACAACCGATGCTCGCACACCACCCCGACCGTCGATCCGCCGCCGGGCGAGGCGGATGGCTCTGCCTGTCGATGGGACGGGTACGCCACCAACCGTCGGCATGGTACGGCCTTCCTGCCTGGGGGTGGTCCGGAGGGGGCAGCCGCCCTCTCCGGCGGGGGTGCATGGGGCAGCGCCCCGCAACGGAGCGCGGGGGCTCGCCCGCACGCCCCTCCGACCAAGGGCGGATTGACAGCGGCGGCGGGCCCCGCTATCCTCTCTCGTATGAGAACGGCGCCTGAGGCCGGGGCGGTATGCACCCCGGCTCTTTTGTGTTACCTGCGATACGGCCTCTGGCGCGCCCCCTGTTCCCGTTCCGTTGTCTGAGGAGAAGACCATGCGGGTAGGGCTCGACTTTGGCACCACTAACTCTAGCGCGGCGCTCTACGACGGCGAGCGGCTGCGGCTGCTCCCCCTCGACCCGGCCAACAGCAGCCCCAGTATAATGCGCTCCACGCTCTTTATGACCCGCGAGGGCGCTGCTTATATCGGGCGCGAGGCGATCCGGCGCTTCACGGAGGGCAACGTGGGGCGCGAGATCGAGTATGAGTGGCGTTACATCGGCGATGCCGAGGTAACCTACGCCGAATTCGGCACGGTGCAGCAGGCCCTCTACGTGCACGTGGACGCCAACGCCCCCGGGCGGCTCTTCCAGTCGCTCAAGACCGGCCTGCGGGACAAGAGTTTCACCCGCACGAACGTCTTTGGCATCTACTACACTCTGGAGGAGCTGATCGCGATCGTGCTGCGGCTCATGCTGGAGCGGATCGAGGCCACGATCGGTGAGAAAGTGACTGGTATGGTTATCGGCCGACCGGTGCATTACAGCCTCGACCCGCAGATCGATGCCTTAGCCTTCGAGCGCATGCAGAAGGCTTGTGCCCTCGCAGAACTTCCCAATGTGACCTTCCTGGAGGAGCCCACGGCGGCGGCCCTCTCCTACGCCCGCACCGCGCGTACCGAGCAGCACGTGCTGGTCTTCGACTTCGGCGGCGGTACGCTGGACGTGACGGTGATGCGTCTCGATGGCAAAGGCCGCCGCGAGTTTCTCGCCACCGACGGCGTGCCGGTGGGCGGCGATCTGCTCGACCAGCGGATCGTGATGGGTCGCCTGCTGCCCCACTTCGGCGAGGGCGCTACCCTTGGCCCGCGGCGCCTGCCCTTCCCCAGCCACATCCTCGACCATCTCAGCGAGTGGCAGACGATCATCGAGCTCACCCAGCCCCATTACCTCGACATCATCGAGGAGGCGATCGCGATCGGCGACCGGCCCAAGGAGCTGAGGGCGCTGCGCTCACTGGTGCGCCAGAACTACGGCCTGCCGATGTACGAGGCCGTTGAGGAGGCCAAGGTGCGCCTCAGCGAGGCTCCCGAGACGGTGCTGAGTATGCATGTTGGCGAGATCGACTTCGACGAGAAGATCCCCCGCTGGGATTTCGAGCGCCTGATCGGTCCCGACGTGCGGGCGGTCGAGAAGTGCGTGGATCGCGCCCTGGCGAGCGCCGGTCTCGCGCCCAGCGACATCGATATCGTCCTGCGCACCGGGGGCTCCTCCCGCGTGCCCCGCTTCGTCAAGATGCTCGCCCAGAAGTTCGGCGCCGAGAAGCTCCAGGAGATGGATGTCTTCACCGGCGTGGCCTCGGGGCTCGGGGTAGCGGCGTGGGAGCGAATTGAGAACTGATAGAGAATTGAGAAAGGGAGTAGTAGGTGCGACTACTGCTCCGAGAGTGGCTGGAGCTCCAGCTCGCGCCCGGCACCGGTGATCACGATCCGCGGGGACTCGCCGCTCTCAGCTAGCAGCCAGATCGCGCCGGCCCAGATGTCGAGGGCGAGGCCCCAAGCCGCGATGGTGCTGCCAGTGGCTGCGTAGAGCCTGCCGGTCAGCGCTGCGCCCGCCAGGAGCGCGAGGCCGGCCCAGGGAAGCCGCCAGCTGTGCGGCGCTTCGCGGATCGGGCGGCCGAGTGTAGCGATCAGCGCGGCGCCCGCCAGGAAGAGCGGCCGGATGGGGCTCGCGGTTGGGGCCGGCTGTGCCTCGCCGAGCCGCGCGCACAGCTCCAGGAAGAGGACGGGGAGCGCCAGCAGGCCGATGAGGCGCAGGCTGGCGAGCCCATCCGCGGCGCGGCGGGATCGGGGCTGCCCGCTCGCTCATTGGCGCGGGGCCCCGCCC
>DAOUGF010000370.1:0-4484 GCA_034429295.1 Chloroflexaceae bacterium | reverse complement strand
GTCGTAGCCTCGCTCGTGGCGATCGGGCTGAGCGCGCTGAGCGCTGTAGTCGCCTATTGGCTGGGGCTGCGCCTCGGCGGCCCGCGGATCGGGCTGCTAGCGGGGGCGACTCTCAGCGTGATGCCGGGTCATCAGATCTACAGCGTCACCTCGATGGACAGCGTGTTCAATGCCATCCTGGCCGGCGGGGCGGCGCTTTTCTTCTGCGCGCTGCTGCCGGGGGCCCGCCGGCGCACGGCTGCGCTGGCCGGCGCGACGATCGCTCTGGGACTCTTCTTCACCTACGCGGCGACACAGCTCTTCTTTTTTGGGGCCGCTCTCGTCGTCCTCGTCTGGTTGCGGCAAGGGCGGCTGCGGGAGGCGCTTGTTCAGTCGAGCATCGCGGCGGGTGTGATCATCGTTGCCTACGGGTTGCTCTACCTCGCCACAGGATACAATGTAGTCGCGGGCTCGGCGACGGCGACCGCGATCAACGCCCAGGCGATGGACAGGCTCTACCCCCACCGCCTTGACCACATGCCATTCCTGCCGCCCACGATCGGCTACTACCTGCGGCAGCTGGCCGCGAACACCCTCGCCTTCGCCTGGTATCTTGCCCCGTGGGGCCTCGCGGTGCTTGGTGTCACGCTGATCGAGGCGAAAGCCGACCAGGAGGGCGAGCCGTTTGCGCTCCTCGCCCTCGCCCTCGCCTGGCTGATGGCGGGTATGCTGCTGGGCGGGCTGTTCAACCGCGAGGTCGAGCGGATCTGGGCCTTTGTCTATCCCCTCGCCGCCGTACTGATCGCGCGCTACGTCTGGCGGGGCGCAACAGCCTATGAGCGCCTCTGGCGGGCCGGGTGCTTCCTCGCACTGTTCTTCGCCCAGTCCCTCGCCTTCCGGCTCCTGCTGAACACCTTCTGGTGAGTAGTGGGGCGCCACACCTAATGCTGTGATGCGGATCTGCCTCTACAACCTGACGACGACGACGAAGTATGGCGGAGTGGAGAGCTTTGTCTGGGATTTGGCGCGGGAGCTGGCGGGCCGCGGCCACGAGGTGACGGTGGTGGGCGGCGCGGGGCCCCGGCGCGAGCCCGCCCCTGATGTGCGGGTTCTCACCTTCCCCTTCGTCTCGCGGGGCTTCTGGCAGAGTGTGCCGCCGCTGCGCCGCGCCTACGCTGAGGCCAAGCTGCTGGAGCGGCTGACGATGGGCGTGGCCGCGCTGCCGGCGTTGGCCCGCGGCGGCTACGACATCATCCACATTCAGAAGCCCTACGACATGGGTCCGGCACTGCTCGCCCGGCGCATCGGCGGCGCGAAGGTGATCCTTGGCTGCCACGGCGAGGACTTCTACCGGGGCGACCGGGCGCTGGCTCGCCGGGTGGATGCTGCCGTCTCCTGCTCGCGCTTCAACGCGGAGACGGTGGCGCGGCGCTATGGCTTCACGCCGGTGGTGGTCTTCAACGGGATCGACACCTCGCTCTTCCGCCCGCTGCCGCCCGACCCGGAGCTGCGGTGCGAGCTTGGTGCCGGAGATGGGACGCGGGGCGTCCACGATGGAGCGCCCCTACTGTTGTTTGTGGGGCGGCTGCAGCCCTGGAAGGGCGTGGAGACCGCCTTGCGGGCGTTGCCCGAGATTCCCGGCGCGCGGTTCGTGGTGGCCGGCGACGGCGAGGATCGGCCGCGGCTGGAGGCGCTGACTGATGAGTTGGGGCTGCGGGGACGGGTGCGCTTCCTCGGCTCGGTGGAGCGGCGTGAGCTGCCCCGGCTCTACAGCAGCGCCGACCTGCTGCTGGCCACGAGCCACGCCAGCGAGACTTTCGGTATCGGCCCGGTGGAGGCCCAAGCCTGCGGGCTGCCCGTGGTTGCCTCGCGCTTCGGCGGCTTCCCCGAGGTGGTTGACGAGGGCCGCACCGGGCTGCTCTTCACGCCGCGGGATCCCGCCGCCCTCGCCGCCGCCGTCCGCGTCCTGCTGGATGACCCGGCCCGCCGGGCGGCGATGGCCGCCGCGGCGCCAGGATGGGCGGCGCAGTTCGCCTGGCCCGCGGTGACCGATAGGATCGAGGCGGTGTACCGGGAGGTGCTGGGTAACCGATGCGCATCCTGATCGTCACGACCTACGGCTTCGACCCGGCCTTCCCGAGCCGCCCCGAGCAGCTGCAGGCGCGGGCGCTGATGGCGCGGGGCCATACAGTGATCGCCCACGAGTACCTCGACCGGCGCTACCCCGGCCAATCGCGCCGCCACGAGCTGCTCCCCGGCGGCCCGCCCGTGCATCGCGCCGCCACCCTGGGCTTCTTCGCCCCCGAGGCGCTGCTGCGCCTGCTGCGGGCCGATCGCCCCGATGTGATCCACCTCCACCACCTGCGCAGCCTGCTCGGCTTCCAGACGGTGCTCGCCGCCCGCCGCCTCGGCATCCCCACCGTGCTCACCGTCCATGGCCTGCTCCACGACGGCGATCTGGTGCATGATCGGGAGCGGCCGTTGGAAGCGCCGCTGCGCTTCGACAATCTGCTCACGACGCCGGGGCGCCTCGCCGCCCGTCTGGCCCGCGGCGCCCACCCACGGCGGGCCGTTCGCAACTACCTCATCCACGCGCCGCTGCTCAAGGTGGATCGCGTGATCGCCCTCTCGCGGGCCGAGCGCGAGCTGCTGATCCAGATCGGCGTGGCGCCCGAGAAGATCGCGGTGCTGCCGAACGCGGTGGATCTGGCGGGCTATCTGCAGGCGACGACCGACGACGGACGATCGACGACCGACGACGGACGACGGACGATCGACGACCGACGACCGACAACCGACGAGGGCGAGACAGAAACGGTCGCGAGCGAGCGGTCGTCCAAGCTTGTGCTCTTCATCGGCCAGTTGGTGCCGCGCAAGGGGTACGACCTGCTGGCGCGGGCGATGCCGGCGGTGCTGCGGGCGGTGCCCGAGGCGCGCTTCGTGTTTGTGAGCCACAACCGCAGCGGCGAGGCGGAGCTGCTGCATCTGGTCGCCGAGGGCGGCGTGGCCGAGCGAATGGAGTTGCTCGGGCGGGTGAGCGAGGAGGAGAAGCTGCGCCTGCTGCGCGAGGCCGCGGTGGTGGCCGCGCCGAGCCGCTACGAGGGCTTCGGCATCCCTCTGATCGAGGCCATGGCGGCGGGCGCCCCGGTGGTCACCACGGATGTGACGGCGTGCAATGAGGTGATCGCCCACGAGCGCAACGGGCTGCTGGTGCCCTACGGCGACGTTGACGCGCTGGCCGCCGCGATTGTGCGCCTGCTGCGGGACCGGGATCTGGCCAGGCGGCTCGCGGCCGCCGGCCAGCCCGAGGCTTTCGAGCGCTACAGCGCCGGGCGGCTGGCCGAGCAGTTGGAGGCGTTATACTTCGGGCTGCTGGCTGAGCGCAACAGGGTGACAAGGTGAGAGGGTGACGCGGGAGGCACCTGTGAGATCGCCGCTGGCCCGCGAGGCCCCGCCCGAGCCGCTCGCCCGGCGGCTGGGCCTGCTATTCGTCTATCTGCTGGTCGGCGTGGCTTGGACCTGGCCGCTCGCCCTCAACGCGACTGGCGCGGTGATCCAGCGGGGTGGCGTGCCGGTGGATAGCGGCCAGGGCGTCTGGAATATCTGGTGGGGGTTGAGTGCGCTGGGGCGTGGGGCGAACCCGTACCGCACCGAGTATCTCTTCCACCCGGCCACGCTCGACCTCTTCTACCAGACGTTGAGCCTGCCGAACTCGCTGCTCGTGGCCCCTGTGGTCTGGCTGGGCGGCCCGGTGGCGGGCTTCAACGCCTTGATCCTGGCCTCGTTCGCGTTGGGCGGCTACTGGTGCTACCGGGTGGCGCGGGCGGCGGGCGCGGGCGGGCTGGGTGCCTTCGCCGGCGGGCTGCTCTACGTCTGCTCCGCGTACCATATGCAGCGGGTGGCCACGGCCATGGTCGACCTGGCGGCGCTGCAGTGGATCCCGCTCTACATCTTGCTGCTGATGCGGGCCCTGGCCAGGCCGACGTTGTGGCGCGCGCTGGCCGCGGCCATCGCCCTGCTGGTGACAACGCTGGCGGCTCAGTACTACGGCCTCTTCTGCGCGCTCTACACCGCCGGCCACGTGGGGCTGGCCTGCCTCGGCGCGTCCCGGCGCGAGGCGTTGGCCCGCCTCGGCGTAGCTGTTGCCGTCGGCGTTATCTGGCTTGTGGGCCTGCTGCCCTTCGTCTGGCCGCCCGGCGCGCTCGCCGCGGCCCAATTGGAGGACTGGCGCCCGCGGCAGGTCTACCACTCCGTGGCTCTGGTCGATCTCATCGCGCTGGGGAACCTGCATCCGCTCTGGGGTCAGGCGGCGGGGGCGTGGCACCGGGCCGTTCACCCCTTCGGCTACGAGGCGGGGGCGTCGCCGGGGTTCGTAGCCTACGCCCTGATCGCCGTCGCGCTAGTCACGGGGTGGCGACGGGCATGGCCTTGGCTGGCGCTGGCCCTCGGCTGTCTGGCGCTGGCGCTGGGGCCGGAGTTGCGGGTGACGGAGGCGCCCACGGGCA
>DAOUGF010000369.1:0-10866 GCA_034429295.1 Chloroflexaceae bacterium | reverse complement strand
CTGATCTACGCCGGGGGCGGGCTTGGCCTGCTCCACGCCGCTGTGATGGCGGGGCGCTACGGATGGCGCGTGCTGCTCTTCGACCGGGGCGAGGTGGGCTGCGCGCACCGCGAGTGGAACATCAGCAGGGAGGAGCTGCGGGCCCTGGTGGCGACGGGCGTGGTGAGTTGGGAGGAGCTCGAGGCCGTGGTGATGCGGGAGTATCGCGACGGCCTGGTGCGCTTCTTCAACCGGGCAGGGAGCGACGTGGAGAGCGTCGAGCTGCGGCTACCTGAGGTGCTCAATGTGGCGCTCGACGCCGGGGCGCTGCTGCAGCTGATGCGGCGCAAGCTGGAGGCGGCAGGCGGCGCGGTGCTGAGCGGGCGCGCCTTCCGCACGGTGCGGGCGACGGCTGCCGGGCCGCTCGCGGTGGAGGTTGAGCTCGAGCGGCTCGATACCGGCGCGATCGAGCGCTTCAGCGCCAGGCTGCTGCTCGACGGGATGGGCAGCACATCGCCGCTGGCGCTGCGGCGCCACAGCGGCCGGCCCTTCGCCGGCGTCTGCCCGACCGTGGGCACCGTGGCTGCCGGTTTCGCCAGGGGCGAAGGGCCTGGCGAGGTGGATCTGTCGCTCGGCGAGATCCTGGTGAGCGTAGCCGACGCCCAACGGGGCGAGCAGCTGATGTGGGAGGGTTTTCCGGGCCGCGGCGACGAGCTGACGGTCTATCTCTTTTACTATTCGACGGTCGAGCCGGCCGATAAGGGCTCGCCGCTGAGAGGCCTGCGGCCCGGCGGCCCGCGCTACTCATTGCTTGACCTGTTCGAGCAGTATTTTCTGCTGCTGCCGAGCTATAAGCGGCCCGGCCCCGGCTTCCGCCATGTGAAGCCGGTGTACGGCTACATCCCGGCCCGCCACAGCCTGCGGCGCCAGGAGGCTCCGCTGCTGCGGGGCGTACTGCCGGTAGGCGACTCGGCGGCCCAGCAGAGCCCGCTCACCTTCTGCGGATTCGGCTCCCATGTGCGCAATCTGGGCCGCACCACCGCGCTGCTCGACTACGCCCTGCGCCACGGGCTGCTCGAGCCCGCGCAGCTGGCGCGCATCAGCCCCTTCCAGACCAACGTCTCGCTGAATTGGGTCTTCAGCCGCTTCATGCAGCCCTGGGAGGGCCCCAGCGACGTGAACCGGCTGCAGAACCTCTTCCTCCAGGTGCTCAGCGAGCAGGGGGAGGCGCGGGCGACGCGCTTCTTCCGCGATCGCATGCGCTGGTCGGACTATCACCCGTTGCTTCTGGGTGTGCTGCGGCGCTGGCCGCAGATCCTGCCGGTCTCCTGGCGAGTGCTCGGGCCGTGGGGGCTGGCGCAGTGGGCCGGCGACTACCTGCGCTTCAGTGCCTCGGCCTTCGCCGCCGCCGTCGCGCGCAGGACGGGGCCGGTAGCGGAGGGTTGGCTGAGCCGGCTCACGGAGCGCTACGCGCCGGCGCTGGGGCTGCGGGTACGGGCTCACTACGAGGAGTGGCGGGCGATGGGGTGGCTCTAGCTCAGCACCCAGGCCCTCCATTCGGCCTCGAGATCCCAGAACTGCTTCTGGTAGACGCCGAGGTAGTCGGCCGAAGCGGGGGAGTTATCGCCCGTGAGGTAGAGCTGATCAAACTTGTCGCGGCCGTAGGTGTCGATCAGGAACTCGACGAAGCTGGCCCACTCGTAGTAGAGCTTATTCATGTCGCTGATCGGCCGGCCGACGTAGCTCTCCGCGAGCGGGATCTCCTCTCCGGCTTGCAGCCAGGGCCGCACGAACTCGCGGAAGCTGCCGGCGCCGCCGAGCCAGTACTCGCCGGCGCCCCAGGTAGCCGTGCCCTCGATCAGGATCAGGTCGGCGCTCAGGTGCCGATCGCCGTAGCGGTCGTGACAGAGCTGATGGACGAACTCGTGGGCGAGGATGTTCACGGCGCGGCTGAGGGGCAGTTCGCGGCAGGTGAAGACCTGCACCGTGCGCACATCGGTGTAGGCGATGCCGTGGATGCCGCAGCTCGCCTCTAAGCCGACGTAAGTGCTGATCCGGCCGGCGGGCGCGGTGCCGAAGCGCTGCACCACATAGCCCAAGGCGCGATCAAGGTCGGCGGCCAGGAGTGCCTTGGTCTGCTCGTCGAACAGCCCGTCGGCGCTGACGATGTCGAGGCCGCCGGCCTGCACGTAGGTGCCGCTGAGCGGCGCGGGCGAGGGCGTGGGCTCGCCCGGCGCCACGGGCCGCTCGGGGGCGGGCACCGGGGTCATGGCCCAAGTCGGCATCAGGACCGTCTCCTGGCGCATGGGCCGCCAGAAGGCCAGGAGCACGAGCACCGATGCCAGGAGGATCGGGCCGAGGGCAGCGCGGGGGATGTGGGGCGGCTGGAGCATCACTCGATAATGAGCTCGTAGTTAGCGCGCTCGGTGGTGTGAGGCGTAGCGGCGATCACGACGAGCACGCCTCGCTCGCCCCGCGCCAAGCTCCCCGACGCCGTTCCGCTCGTGTCCACGGGCAGCGGCTCGACGGTGATAGCGCCGGAGCTATCGATGCGCACCAGGCGCAGCTCCCACTGCTGCGGCAGATCGCCGTCCACCCGCACGAAGCCCTCGGCCTGCCAGCCGTTCTGGCCGCTCTCCACATCATCGCTGAATCCGAGCTCGGGGACGCGGATATCGTCGATGAAGATGCCGGGGGCATTGAAGCCCTGGTCGTTGATCTGCCAGAAGCGCAGCAGCACCTCCTGGCCGGCGTACGGCGTGAGATCCATCGTCTCCTCCACCCACTGGCCCCGCGCGCCGTCCTCGATCTTCGCGCCGGGCTTGCCGCTCACGCCGGTGATGCCGAAGCCATAGTTGACGCCCTGAGGGTCATCGGTAGTGGTATGCGTGCCCTCCAGTGTCTCCCAAGTGGCGCCGCCGTCGGTGGAGACGGTGACGAAGGCGTAGTCGTAGTCGTTCTCGATCTCGTACCAGGTGGCGAACTGGAGAGTCGCGCTGTTCAGGCCCCGCAGGTCGAGCGGGCGAGTGAGCGTGGCGTAGGTATCGTCGCTGCGGCCGCTCCACCAGCTGGTGGCGCCGTGCGGCATCTCGGCGCCGAGCTGCACGGTGGTGTTGCCGCTGAAGGTGAAGCTGGCGCCGGGCGCGAGGCTGTAGTAGTCCACGCCGAACTGGGCTACGCTGTCGCGATGGGCGCCGGAGAACAGTTCGACGGGCTCGACGCGGATGGGGAGCAGGTTGGGGAGGTCGTGGCCGGTGTCGTAGGTGTAGCGGCCGTCGCCAGCGTCGCGGTCGTCGATCAGGTTAGCCACAGCCCAATCGGCGACGAGCTGGCCGAAGCTGGTGATATCGGGGCGCGTGGCGGCGGCTAGGTCGACGAAGGCCTGGAGGTTATTGCCGGCATTGGCGCGGACGAGCGGGCGGATCTGCTCCTCGCCGGCGTACTGGGCGTAGATGTAGCGCAGGAAGAGGTGGGCGGCGCCGTAGTGGGCGCCAGAAGCGCCGGGGCCAGTGGCCCAGGCGTTGAGCTGTACGTCGGTGTCGAAGAGGTAGAAGGGCACGAAGCCGTTGTTGTAGTAGCCGTTGAGGTCCTCGGAGAGCTGGGAGGCGCCCTCGTTGAACCAGGTGGCGCTGCCGGGCTGCTCGTTCTGGTGGATCATGTGCTGGAACTCGTGGGCCAGCACATCGAGGTAGGTGGGATCGTCGAAGGCCATGAGCGCGATATTCATGAAGAACATCTCGCGCTCGTTGCTGTAGCGGTTCACCTGGCGGGTGAGCGAGTCCTGGGAGGAGTAGTAGCCGAGCACGCGCTCGCTCGGGTCGTCGGCGTTGAGGATGGTGATGCGGTTGTCGCCATCCACGCCTGGCTGCACCTCGGAGCCGAAGATCTCGCGGGTGCGGGGGTAGATCTCCTGCTCGAACGTCTGCGCGGCCCGCTCGAGATCCCGCTGGTTGAAGGGCATACCCTGCTGGACGTACATCAGCACCACGGGGCCGACGTAGCGCAGTTCGGCCTGAATCTCGAACTGGGTGTTGTCGGCCATATTGGTGACCCAGAAGGGTCGCACGTCGCCGACCTGCGCGTTGATGGGCTCGGTACTGGCGACGACGGGGCAGGCGTCGGGGTCGGGCCGGCAGGAGCCGAGGGCCCTGGCGAGCTCAACTTGGTCGCGCAGGGGTCGCACGGCGGCGTCGAGCGCGGCGATCTCCTCGTCGCTCTGAGCGGCGGGGGCTGGAGTTGTGTCAGTGGTTGGGGCGGGCGTCGCGTTGATGGCGATCGGCGACGGCGAAGCGTCGGGCGGGGGCGCCACCACGGTCTCGCCGGGGCGAGCCACGGCGCTGGGGGCCGCCGTGGGGGGCATGGGCGGGGCGGGCCGCTGGGTGGCTCCGAAGGGCGCACAGGCGGTGAGGAGCAGGGCGAGAAGCCCGGCGAGAGAGGTGCGTTTGATCATAGCTTCATTGTACTGCATGGGGTTATCGAAGGGCCATAGACGACAGACGACCGGCCACCAACGACTGTTGCCAATCGTCGGTGGTCGGTCGTCTGTGGTTGGTCGTCGCCTAGTCGGTGCTAGCGCCCGGGCCTACGCCGCACGTGCCGTGCGGGTGCTGGCCATGGCCCGCAGGCGGGCGATCCGCTCCGCGGTGGCGGGGTGGGTGCGGAAGAGGCCGGCGAGGCCGCCCGCGAGCGGGTTGACGATGTAGAGGTGCGAGGTGGCGGGGCTGGCCTGCATCGGCATGCGGCCCGCGGCCCACTCGAGCTTCTCGAGGGCGCTGGCGAGGGGCAGCGGGTCGCCGAGGATGCGGGCGCCGCCGGCGTCGGCGAGATACTCGCGGGAGCGCGAGATCGCCATCTGGATGATCAGGGCGGCGATGGGCGCGAGGATGATCATCAGGAAGCCGCCGAGCATGCCGGCGAGGCCGCCGTCCTCCTCACCGTCGTCGCCGCTGAGCCCAGCGAACATCATGCCCCACATCGCCATATCGGCCAGCATAGTGATAGCGCCAGCGATCGTGGCGGCGATGCTGGAGATCAGCGTGTCGCGGTGCTTGATGTGGGCGAGCTCGTGGGCCACAACGCCGGCCAGCTCGTCGCGGGTGAGCAGGCGGGCGATGCCGGTGGTGACGGCGACGGCGCCCTTGGCCGGGCTGCGGCCGGTGGCGAAGGCGTTCGGCGTCTCGCTGTCGATAAGGTAGACGCGGGGCTTCGGCAGGCCGGCCCGTGCGGCCAGCGTCTCGACCATGTGGTGGAGCTCAGGGGCCTCGGCGGGGTTCACCTCGCGGGCGCCGCTCATGCGCAAGGCGACGCTGTCGGAGAACCACCAGGCGCCCATGTTCATCAATAAGGCAAAGACAAAGGCGATCACCATGCCCGACTGCCCACCGATCGCGCCGCCGATGACGACGAACAGGGCGGTGAGCCCGGCGAGCAACATTGCTGATTTTGCAGTGTTCCAGATTTGCATTTTTAGTCTCCATGATCTACGCGAACACAGGGGCCGAAGCCGCTGTGCTATTCGCAGGGTAGCGCGTTCTTGCGCATGACAGAAGAGCGCGGTTTCCCGCGCCCGGAGGGGAGATTCTCATACTACCGGCGCCCGTGGGGTGGGCTACGTCATCTCGGGCGGGGGGACGAGCCCGCGCTGCACGGCGACAATGGCGGCTTGGGTGCGATTGCTCACGCCGAGCTTCTGGAAGATCTCGCTCAGGCGGTTGCCGACGGTCTTCTCGGAGAGGCTGAGCTTGAGCGCGATGGCGCGGTTGTCGTCGCCGAGGGCGACAAGGGCGAGGATATCGCGCTCACGGGGCGTGAGCAGGTCGGCGACGGCAGCGGCACCCTCGCCGCGACGCAGCATGTCGAGCACCCTGGCGGCGGCACTGCCGGCGAGGGCGGCCTCGCCGCGGTGGACCGTGCGGATGGCCTCGATCAGCTCGCTGGCGTCGGCGTCCTTAAGCAGGTAGGCGTTAGCGCCGGCCCGTAGCGCCTCGAGGACGGTGCGCTCGTCGCGGTGCATGGTGAGAACCACGGTGCGGGTGCCGGGGCTGGCGGTGGCGATCTGGCGGGCGGCCTCGATACCGGTGATGCCGGGCATGGATATGTCCAGCAGGGCGATGTCAGGCCGCCGCTCGCGGGCCTGCTCCACCGCTGAGGCGCCGTCGCTGACCTCGGCGACCACCTTGAAGCCGCCCTTGCGCTCGAGCAGCTCCCGCAAACCCTGGCGGAACATCGTGTGGTCGTCGGCGATCAGGATGGTGATAGGCTCAGTCATCGCGGTCTGGCTCAGCGTGTAGCGAAGTTCACCGCTTCATGATAGCACGAAGGAGGGTTTGGATCGCGAAATACGCGAAAGCTTCGCGAAAAACACGAAGGCGAAGGCGCGAAGTTGGAAAGAACGAACGCGAAAGGTTCAGCCCTTTCGCGTTCGTGGTGTTCCTGGTCTCGCGGTTTCGCGTCCGCGTTTTTCGCTAGCCTTCGCGTCTTTCGCGATCCAGCCCTTCGCGATCCAAGGCTCCCTACAGCGCCGCCTGGCGGGCCGGGCGCGTGGAGCGGGGCTGCCACTCGTTGAGCAGGGTGCGGGCCTGCTCGTCGCTCAGGTCGGCGCTGGCCACACCGAAGCGGCGCTCCGTCTCGGCGTCGAGATCGATGGCCCGGCCTTGGGCGAGCCGGGCGAGCGCCTGCAGCTGCTTCTCGCTGGCGGGGGTGTGGCCGTTCTCGGCCGGGGCCTCGTCAGCTGTGCGGGAGCGGGCGTCGCCTTGATAGCGGGCGCGCTCCTCGGCCAGCTTCTTCAGGCCGTCGATGAAGGTCGAGGCCTGGCCCTTCGTCATGGTCACCAGGTCAACGCCGTGCTCACTGGCGTAGGTGCTGAGCTGCTCGCTCGTCCAGCTCAGGTTGTCCTGCAGCGTGGCGATGTAGTTGCGCTGCTTGTCCGACGCGGGGGCGTCCGGGTCGCGGACGACGATCGGGGTGGGGGCGCCCTGCGTCTCGCGGACGCTCGACACCTGCTGCTCCACCGCCTCGCGCTGAGCGCGATAGATGCGCCAGCCGAGATCCACGGCGGCCTGCACCTCCTCGTCGCTCGCGCCGACCGGCAGGGTGATCGTCTCCTCCAGGGTGACGAAATCCTCGCCGAGGCGAATCGCCGCGCGGTAGGTGCGCGTCACGCTGCGCTCGTCGCTCTTGGGGGTAGGCATGGGGGGTCTCCTTGCCGGTGGCGCCGGCCGGCGGCGCCGCTGCCGGTCTAACTCCGACTCTCCGTAGTTGCTCGTCCCGTCTGTACCGGGGGTGCATTGGCACCCCGCCTCTCTGTCGCCCGGCCTGCGTAGCAGGAGCCCCCACAGTATAGCACATCTGTGCCGATCTCGCAAGGGTTTCGCCGCTCTGCAGCGCCCGGGCGCCGCTGCCCGTGGTATAATCAGCAGTCGAACCTTAGAGCATACACAAGTCGGGTGGAGCGCCCGGCGCGGATTCAAAGCGTGGAATATCAGCCCGATATCAAACAGATCACCGGCGAGGGCGGCGTGGTCGCCGAGGTTGCTGCCGGCAGCATCGCCGAGGCGCTCGGCATCAAGCCCGGCGACGTTGTTGTGGCCGTGGGCGACCAGCGCCTGCGCGACGTGATTGATTACCGTTTCGCCATCGCCGAAGAGCGCATCGAGCTGCTCGTCCGTGCCGCGAATGGCGAGGAGACGATCTTCGAGATCGAGAAGGACCCCGACGAAGATCTGGGCATTGAGTTTACCGAGCCGCTCTTCGATCGGCTGCGCACCTGCAACAATAAGTGCCCGTTCTGCTTCCTGACCCAGATGCCGAAGGGCTTCCGCAAGACGCTCTACCTCAAAGACGACGACTACCGGCTTTCCTTCCTCTACAGCAACTTCGTTACCTTCACTAATCTCTCCGAGGCCGATTGGGAGCGGATCGAGCAGCAGCGCCTCTCGCCGATGCACATCAGCGTGCACGCCACCGACCCGTTCTGGCGCGCCGTGATGCTCGGCAAGAAGGAGTTGCCCGATGTGCGCGAGCAGATCCGCCGCCTCGGCGCCATGGGTATCGAGGTACACACCCAAATTGTCGCTTGCCCAGGCGCCAACGACGGCGAGGTGCTGCGGCAGAGCATCGAGGATCTGGTCGCGCTCCACCCCATCGTCCAATCGATCGCCGTGGTGCCGGTTGGCCTCACCAAACATCGCTTCGACGGCAAGCGCCCCTCCAGCATTAAGGCCGCCATCCAGATCCACGAGCGGCCCGAGTGGATCGATACGAATTGGGAGCGGCAGCCGCTGTGGGAGGAGCAGGGCGATCATGGGCGTGGCGCGTCCCCGCTCCACGACCCGGCGCTGGGCTTCTGCGCGCGGCTCGGGGCGGTGTCCGACATTCCGCTGCGCCCGTTCCGGGGTGATGAGGCCGCCGCGGTGATCGATCTGATCGAGCCGATCGGCGCCCGCTGCCGCGACGAGTTCGGCCTCACTTTCGTCTATCCCAGCGACGAGTTCTACATCCTGGCCGGCCGCCCCGTCCCCCCTGCCGACCATTACGACGGGATGCCCCAGTATTCGAATGGGGTAGGCATGGTCCGCGACTTCCTCGACACTTGGGCGAGAGCGAAGCGCCGCCTGCCGGCCCGCCTCCGGCAGCCCGCCAGCTTAGCGATCGCCTGCGGCACCCTGGTGGCCCCGATGATGGAGCAGGTGGCCGCGCGGCTGAACAAGATCGAGGGTCTTTCGGCTCACGTGCTCCCCGTAACGAACGCCTTCTTCGGCGAGATGGTCACGGTAAGTGGCCTGCTCACCGCGCAAGATCTGATCCCCGCGCTGCGAGCGTTCCGCGAGGCCCAGCGCGGGCCAGGTGCGCCGCGGGCGCTGCTGCCCCGGGTGATGTTCGACTACAAGGGCGAGCGCACCATTGATGATCTGTCGCCCCAGCGCATCGCCGAGGAGTCCGGCGTGGCTGTGGCCCTTGCTGGCGACCCCGACGAGCTGGTGCGCTACGTTCGGGCGCTAGCCCAGGCGGAGTAAGCTACTGGATTACGGGCGCCGGGATGGCAAGCGAGCGCCCGCTGGTCATACCCTCGCCAGGAGTCGTTCTCGATAGTTCCACTGCGTTGAGCCACTCGGCACAGGCGCTGTCTGCGCGTCCCTGTTTTTCTGCACCCAGTATCCAGATCGTAGGAGGCCGCCGATGAGCGCCAGGGAGACCCGCTTTCAGTCGTTCGTCGAAGTGATCCAGCGGGCCAACCAGATCGCCGCGAGCACCCAACTCGATGAGTTGCTGGATCAGATGCTGGAGCTGATCATCGCGGTCACCGGCGCCGAGGCGGGCACGCTCTATCTCTATGATGAGAGCTCTCACGCCCTCGAGTTCAAGGTAGTGAAGGGCAGCCCCGCGAGTCAGCGTCTGGCCGGCTCGCGGATCGACGCCGAGCGCGGCGTGGCGGGCGAGGCGCTACGCAAGGGCACACCGCTCTTTGTGGCCGATGTGGCGAACGATCCGCGCTGGGAGCGCTCGTTCGGCGAGTTGGCCGGGCTGCCGCTCCGCACGATGTACGCCGTGCCGCTGATGCTCCGCGGCCGCCCCGTTGGCGTCGTGCAGGTCTTTAACCTGCCCCCCGACAGCTGCGACGATCCCGACGAGCTGGCGGTGCTCGAGCTGCTCTGTTCGCGGCTGGTGACGGAGGTGGAGAAGGCGCGCCTGCTCGCCGAGTCCGAGCGGCGTGAGCGGCGCCAGCAGGCGCTGGTAGAGATCATCTCCCGGCTCACCACAACCCTGGACCGGGACGAGCTGCTCGACCGGATCATGAGCCACGCCTGCGAGCTGCTCGATGTGGAGGCCACCTCGATCTGGCTGCGCGACCCGCAACAGGGCGACTTGGTGCTACACCTGGCCACCGGCCTGCGCCGCGAGCGCATGGTGGCCCAGCGGGTGCCCGCCGGCCAGGGCATCATCGGCCACGTGGTGAACAGCGGCGAGACGGTGGTGGTGAACGATGTGCGGCACGACCGGCGCTTCTACCGGCAGATCGACGCGAGCAGCGGCTTTGTGACGCGCTCGATCCTCTGTGTGCCGCTGCGGGCGCCGCGGATCGAGCTCGGCGGCGAGCGGGGTGCGGTGGAGGAGCGGATCATCGGTGGCGCCCAGGCCCTCAACCCTCGCTCGGAGCGGCCGTTCAGCGCCGAGGACGTGGCGTTGTTCGAGTCGCTCGCCGGTCAGGCGGCCACGGTGATCCGGCTCTCGCAGCTCTACGCCGATGTGGCCGCGCTCTCTACGCGGATCATCGACGCGATCACCGGCGCGATCGACCTGAAAGACCCCTACACCCGCGGCCACAGCCAGCGGGTGAGCGATTTCTCCGTCGCGATCGCCCAGGAGCTCGGCCTCGACGCCGACGAGGTCTTCCGTGTGCGGATCGCCAGCAAGCTCCACGATGTGGGGAAGATCCGGGTGCCCGACCGCATCCTCAAGAAGCGCAAGAGCCTTACGGACGCTGAGTTCCGCGAGATGCGCCAGCACCCGCTCTACGGCCTCGAGTTCCTCCAGGAGAACGGGCTGCTCGACCTCGACCTGCTGCGGGATACCTGGCCGGCGCTCTCGCAGCACCACGAGCGGCTCGATGGGCGGGGCTACCCTCACGGGCTTCACGGCGATGAGATCAGTCGTGTCGGCCGCATCGTCGCCGTGGCCGATGTATTCGACGCCATTACCAGCCATCGCCCCTATCGGCCCGCCCGTACAGTGGAGGAGGCGATCGCCATCCTGCGGCGCATCGCCGGCACCGAGCTCGACAGCGACTGCGTTGAGGCCCTGGTGCGGGCCAGGGAGAAAGGGCTGATCCTCACGCAGGACGAGCGGCAGAAGTGAGCAGGGCCGGCCCCGCAACGGGGCGCCCTTACA
>DAOUGF010000368.1:0-12773 GCA_034429295.1 Chloroflexaceae bacterium | reverse complement strand
GGGGGGGGGGGGGGGAGCCGAACCAGGCCCGGCGCATTCAGCATCTGCTCGATGCCGGCCTCTGGGACAAGGCCGAGGCCTCGATCGTCTCAGCGGGTCCAGCGCTGCTGAACATGGGCGCCTACAGCATGCTCGCCGGCTGGATCGACTCTATGCCCCCGGAGAGGGGCGTGGCACCCTGGCTGCTCTACCTGCGGGGCATCTGCGCGTGGGAGCACTACCAGCTCGACAGTGGCGGTGAGTTGATGGGCCAGGCCAGGCGGCGCTTCGCCGAGCTAGGGGATGAGCGGGGCTACGCCGCGGCCACCGTGCAGCTGGCGACGATGCGCCTGAGCACCGGCGCCTGGGCGATGGCCCGCGCCCTTGCCGACGAGGCTCTGGCTCTTGGCGCCCAGCTCTCCGCCGACGAGCGGGTGCGCATCCTCGGCCTGAGGGCCAACCTGCGATTCACCGATGGCGATGTGGCCGGCGGGCTGGCCGACCTCGACGAGACGCTCGCGGTCGCCGAGGCCGCCGACGACCCGGCGGCCTGCCTCGGCCTGCTTGAACATAGCGCGGCCGGGCCCACCACGGCGCTGCCCGGCGCGCTGGCGCGCCTCGCCCGCATCGAGGCGCTGCTCAGCCGGCTGCGGCAGCCCACAGAGAGCGCGGTGGGCCTGCACCTGCTGGAGATACGGGCCTACGCCACCCTCTGGAGCGGGCGCTGGTCCGAGACGCTGGCGGCCTGCAGCCGGCTCTACTCCGTCTGCGAACAGCTCGGTGTGCCCGCCTGGCGCATGATCGAGATCGGCGCCGTACCGCCCCTCTGCCAGACGATCCTCGGCGATCACGAGGCCGCCGACGCCGGCTTCGCCGAACTGTTTGCCATTATCGAGGGCCTGCCCCCAACGGCGACGCCGCTGCTCGAAGTGCCCTTCCGCTTCTGGCTCGCCCGCGCGCGCTGGCTCCAGGGCCGCCACCAGGAGCTGCGGGCCGCCTACGAGCGCATCCTCGCGATCGATCTCGCCTACGGCGCCCACCCCTTCACCGAGGCGGTGCGCCCGCTGCTGCGGGCTCTACTCGCCCTGGCCGAGGGAGATCACGAGGCGGCTGTGGCGGAGCTGCAGACAGCCATGGCCATCCAGGAGCGCCAGCGCATCAGCGTCATCTTCAGCGACGCGCGCCTCTTGCTCGCCCACGCCCTGCTGCTCCAGGGACGGCGCCAAGAGGCACTGGCGGCCGCCGAGCCGGCCCTCGTCGAATGGGCTGCCGAGGGTGCGCCCGGTCACCTGCTCTGGGAGGGCGCGCCCGTCGTCCCTGTGCTGCGCCTTGCCGCGGCCCAAGGGCGCGACCATGGGCTCGCGGCTCGCATCCTCCCCATCCTCGCCCCTGCCGAGCCCATCCCCCACGCCGCGCCAGCGGGCGCTGCCATCCCCGGCAGCCCGGAGGGTCTCACCAGCCGCGAGCTCGAGGTGCTACGCTTGATGGTGGCCGGGGCCCGCAACGGCGAGATCGCGGAGCGCCTCGTGATCAGCCCTCACACAGTCAAAAACCACGTCAAAAACATCCTCGCCAAGCTCGACGCCCGCTCGCGCACCGAGGCGGCCGCCCGCGCCCGCGAATTGGGCCTGCTGTAGCCCCGCCAGATAGCCCCCGCCATAGCCCTGAATAGCTCCAAAGGGCCGGGCCTCGCAGCGCCGCCCCCACTATGATCGCGGCAGGTTCGATCCTGCACACCGATCATGTGAAGCATTTCTAGCTCAGCGGAGACTTGGATGCACCCCGCCAACACCATCGGCCGCCTCGAGACGGCGCCCGCCGCCCGTGCGCTCAGCGCCAGCACGCTTGCCTCGCGCCTACTCTACGTCGCCTTCGCCATCTCCGCCCTCTACCAGCTCTTCCGCAGCACGCAGATGGAGCTGCCGGCCTACGATAGCTTCGACCTCACAGCAGCGATCTACTATGGCCTTTGCTTCGGCATAGCCAGCGCCCTCGCCACGGGCCGCGCCTGGGCCAAGTGGCTGAATCTGGCTGCGGCGATCGGCTGGAACCTGGTTGGAATCTTCTTCTACTACCCGACGATGACCGCGGGCCGCACCTTCGGCCTGCTCGGCTGGGCCGAGGCCACCCTCTACTTGGGCCTGATCTTCGCCGCCGGCGTGCTCATCGCCTGCGATCTGGCCGGCATCACGCTCACGAGCGCCCGCGACTGAGCTCGCCCTATCCCTCCTCGCGGCGCACTAGCCCGGCGCGCCAGGCGAGCACCGCAGCTTGGGTGCGATCGGCCAGGTGCAGCTTGCTGAGGATGTTGCTGACGTGGCCCTTCACCGTATGCTCGCTGAGCGTGAGCCGGGCGCTGATCTCGCTGTTGGTCAGCCCGTTGGCGATCAACCTGAGCACCTCCAACTCACGCTCGGTGAGCTCCGCGATCGGCCCCTGGCTCTCCTTGCGGGGCGCCTGCAGCTCCTGCACTACGCGGGCGGCGACCTGCGGATGCAGCGTGGCCTCGCCGCGAGCCGCTAGGCGGATCGCCTGGGCCAACTCGTCCATCTTGACGCTCTTCAGCAGGTAGGAGATCGCGCCGGCCCTGAGCGCGGGGAAGATCTGCTCGTCGTCGTGGTAGGAGGTGAGCACCACCACTTGGGTGCGTGGGCTCACGGCCCGGATCTGCCGCGTGGCCTCCACGCCGTCCATGCCCTCCATCAGCAGGTCCATCAGCACCACGTCGGGCAGGCACTCGGCGATGCGGGCCACAGCCTCGGCGCCCGTCTCGGCCTCGCCCACCACGCTGAAGTCGGGCCGCGCCTCCAGGGCCGCCCGCACCCCCTGGCGCACCACGGCGTGGTCGTCCACAATAAATACGGCGATCACGCCCGAGGCATCGGCGCGCGGCGCCGGTGTAGGTCCACCCATCCTCTGCCTCCGCTATCCCTCGCACACCACCTCGACACTGGCGCCGTCGCCCGGCGCGCTCTCAACCCGCAGCGACCCGCCGGGCAGCGCTTCGGCGCGCTCGCGCATGGAACGGAGGCCGAGCCCCGGCGCGGGCGCGTCCGGCGCAAAGCCGTGCCCATCGTCGCGGATCAACAGGCGCAGGCGGCCATCCTGCCGCTCCAGGCGCAACTCCACGCGCCGCGCGCCGCTGTGACGGGCCACGTTGGCCAGGGCCTCCTGGGCGATGCGGAACAAGGCCTGCTGCAGCTCAGGCGGCAGCTCGCCCACACCGTCGGCGCTGAGGGTCGCCACCACACCCTGCTGCCGCGACCAGGCGGCCAGGTAGCGGCGCAGCCCCTCGGTGAGGCCAGCCTGGCCAAGGGCGGGCGGGTGCAGCTCAAAGATGATCGCGCCCAGTTCCTGGCGTAGCCCGTCGGCGAGCGCCTCAGCCTGCCGCAGATGCTCCTCGGCGGCATCCGGATCGCTCCGCAGCAGCAGCCTGGCCGCGTCGAGCTGGGCCGACAGAGCGAAGGCCTGCTGCTTGGCGCTGTCGTGCAGGTCCCGGGCCAGGCGGCCCCGCTCCTCAGCCACGGCCAGTTCCTGCAGCCGGCGCTGGGCGGCCCGTAGCTCCTCCAGCAGCCGCTGGTTGTGCTGCCGCGCCTCCTCGACCTGCCGCATCACCCTGGCGAAGACCAGGGCCAGAGGGAAGCCCAGCACGTTCAGCACAGCGTTGAACGCGCCCACCCAGCCGCCCGTCGCCGCCGCGCTGAGCATCACCGCGCACATGAAGACAGCGGCCGTGAGCAGGGCAGCCTGGCGCTGCAGGTGGAGTCCGGCCTGGAAGGTCACGATCAGCGCCGGGAAGATGAAGGTGAACAAGCCGGGCTGGAGCGCCGCCAAAGCTAGCGCCAGCCCGACCTGCATCGCCACGTAGCGCCCGTAGCGGCGCGGCGCGCCCTCCAGCTGTGCGGAGCGGAGCAGCAGAAGCGCCATGGCGCCGAGCAGCCCGATGGCGATCAGGCGACGGGGCGCATCCTGCAGGAAGAAGCCGCTGACGCCGGCCGTCGCCGCGAAGATCGTGAGGAGGGCCGCGATATCGGGCCGCGGCCGGCGCAGGAGCTGCTGGAGCATAGCCTATTCTACCGCGCCGCGGCGCCTTCAATGAGGCCGGCGATCGCCGCGCTCACCTGGCCCGCGTGCCCGGAGCTGAAGGCCAGCGAGGCGTGAGTCGCGCCAGCGATAACTAGATGCTCGCTGCGGGCCGAGAGCGTCGCCAAGTCGGCCTGCAACTCCGCCCAGCCGTCGGGCTGCCCGGCGCCAGCGCTGATCACCAGCAGCGGCAGGTCGCCGAGCGGGCCAAGCTGCCGCGCCTGGCCGTAGAGCGCCTCCACTGCGGCCCGATCGAAGGCGCGGACGCTGCGCCAGTACTCCGGCGACGACCAGGCGGCCGCGACCTCGCCGTGCTGGCGCTCCGGCAGCTCTGCAAAGTCCACCTCGCCGCCGAGGGCGAAATAGACGTGCCCGACGCCGAACCGGCTCAGCCAGAGCATCGTGTCGGCGAGGAGCATGGAGCTGTCCACGCCTTCGAGCCACTGCGGGTGCCGCTCGAACTGCCGGGGATGGGATGAGTCCAGCAGCACCAGCCCGACCACCTCGTCGGGGTAGAGCGCGGCGAACTGCCGCACGTAGAGGCCACCGATCGAGTGGCCGACCAGCAGGTAGGGGCCGGCGACATCGCCCCGCTCCAGCAGGGCGCGCAGCTCCACGGCGGCCTCGCTCAGGGTGTGGAGCTTGGGCGCGGGCTCGCTCCAGCCGTAGCCGGCCCGGTCGTAGCTGCAGACGCGGGTGTGGCGGGCGAGCTCGGGCTGCACCCAAGCCCACTGCGAGCTAAAGGCGCCGGAGAGCGCCTCGAGCACGACGCTTGGACGGCCGGGCGCCGCCTCGCCTGTGCAGTAGAGGTGCAGCCGGCGGCCGCCCACATCGATCAGCCTGCCGGGAGACGGGAAGGCGCGCCTGTCCGCGGCGCTGGCGACAGCCTGATAGATCACGCCGGTGCTGCCGAGCGCGGCCAGCGCCAGCAGCAGCCCGGCGGCGAGCCGGCTCAGCCGCCGCAGCAGACGGCCGGCGGGCATGCGGGGCGAGGATATTGTCATCACGGCCTCCTGTGTCGTGTAGCATCACTTGCCACAGGATAGGCCGGGGCGCCCCACACGGCACGCCCCCACGGAGGGGTTCGCCACCCCACGCTGGAGGGGGCGTGGTTACGCCATCAAGCCGGGGATAACGCAGACGCTGTGAGCAGCAAGAGGCCCCGGCTCCATTTGTGGAGCCGGGGCCTTTTCACGCTTTCGCGCCTTCCTTTCGCGTCTTCCCTATCGAAGATTCGAACCTTCGTTTCGCGTTTTTCGCGGACGAAGTTTTCGCGAATTTCGCGATCACATCTCGCCGTACAGCTCCAGCAGCTCGCGCCACTCGCCAGTGAGCTCCTCGCGCCGGGCCGCGTAGTAGAAGTGCGTCTCGCCGTGCTCATCGACGAAGACCAGGTCCACCTGGCTGCGCATGGGGCGCATATAGCCGATGTTGCCCCACCAGCGGACCTTATCCTCATCGAGGGGCATATCCTGCTGGTACATGCGAGCGGCGTACTCGCGCACCGTGCCGGGCTCGATATCCTGGAGGCGCCAGGGCACCCCGCTGACATCGCCGGTGCGCAGGTTGCGGAAGACATACTGCCACTCGCCGTCGTCGCCGCGGGCGGCGCTCACCACCTCGATCCCGGTGCGGGGGCGAGGCACGCGGATGAGGCTGAGCCAGGCCTCGGTGAGCTTCTCCAGGGGCACGCCGCTGTAGAGCTGCTCCCCGGTGCCGTCCTTATCCTTCATCACGAGGTCGAAGCGGGTGCGCCCGCTCTCGTCCCGAGTGATGGCGGCCAGCCCGCCGCGGCCGCGCCAGCGCACGCGCCGCTCGCCCCAAGTCACGGGCTCCATCGGGATGGGAGAGTCAGGGGCCGAGGGCTCCTCGATCAGCGGGGGCGGGCCGTTCTCATCAGCTTGGTCGAAGGCCTGCGGCTCGGCCTCCACGGTGTCGCCGTTGCGCTCGTTGAGCAGGGCGGCCCAGGCATCGCTGAGGCCCCAGTCGCTCACCCCGAAGAAGATATGGTCGATCACGCCGTTGGCGTCGCGGTGCACCAGGTCGTACTTGGTGCGGCTGCCCTGGCGATAGGCGCGCCAGAGGCCGAGGCGGCCCTTCCACTTCACCTGGCTCTGCAGGTCCACCCGGCCCTCCCGCAGATCCTCGTGGCGGCTGATCGCATAAGCCCAGAGGCCCTGGGCCCGGTCGCGAGTGACGCCCGCGGTAGTCCGCAGATCCCGCACCTCGTACAGCCAGACGCCGCCGCGCTTCTGGGCGCTGACGATCTCAACGCCGGAGCGAGGCAGGTCGAGATCCTGGCCGTTGTCGAGGGGGGAGGAGGCGCCCTCGGCGAGCGCCCTGCGGCAGAGCTGGATGATCTCGCCCCGGTCGGCCAGGACCGTCTCGCCCTCGCGGCGCACATAGATCACACCGTTGGCGCCCACGTAGGGGGGCGGCTCGACGGCCTTCACCTCAACCCGCATCACATCGCGGCCTTCGTAGCTCATCAGCTCGAAGGAGAGGTAGGGCTGGGGGACGATCTGCTCGGCGACGCCCTTGCGCAGCGACTCGCTCACCTGGTCGGGGCGGCTCACGCCCACAACCTTGCCGCCGGGCTCGACGCCGATCACCAGCACGCCGCCGCCGGTATTGGCGAGGGCGGCCACATCGACCCAGAGGGGCGTGGCGTCGCTCGATTCCTCTTCGAGCACCCGCAGCACCTGGCGCTCGGAGGCGGCGCCAAAGCGCACCGCGTCCACCGCCCACTGCTTCTGATCCCGCTTCGGCACCCGCACCCGGTCGAAATCCTGGCTGGTAAGCAGGTCCCTCAGCGCCTCGAAGCTGTTGTTGGGCAGCAGCAACTCGATATAGCGGTCGCCGATGCCGTGGCGATGGAAGACCTGGGGATCGCCGTCGGGGAGCCGGCGCAGGCGGTGGGCGTCCGAGCCCTGGATGCAGAACATGCGCCGCTCGTAGTGCTCAGTTTTGCCGTTGTAGAAACCGGGCGAGGTGAACTTCTCGTGGTCGGTGTAGAAGTTCACGAACTCCAGCGCGTGGAGGAAGGGGCTCTGGGTGACGGCGATGCGCGACTGGCCGCTGGTGCCCATGCGCAGCGTCTCGCTGATCACCCCGTTGGGGCCATTAACATGGGGGGCGATCACCAGGCCGCCGGCCCGGTTGATGATCTCGTAGGCCTCGGTAGTGTGGCGGGTATTGGCGATCCCGCAGACGCCCGCCTTGAGCTGCTCAGGGGGGACGCCGAGCTGCAGCAGGGTGGCCTCGATCAGGCTGATCGGGCGGTTAGGCGGGAAGATCCCGAGGATGTGGGCGCCGAAGTGGGAGGTGAACTCAAAGCCTGGCAGCACCGTGATCTTATCGAGCAGGCGGCGATACTCGTTCAGGCGCTCCTGCTCATCGGGCGTCAGCCGCCCCGCCGTCTCCAGAGCTTTGAGGAAATCAAGCTCGCGCTGCAGCTGCTCATAGCCGTGGACAGTATTATGGTCTGTGAAGGCGATCAGCTCAAGCTCGCGACGCTCCGCTTCCTGCAGGATATCGAGGTAGGTAATCTCTGGTTCGGCATAATCCTCAGAGGCCGGGGTGTGAATATGCAGGTCGGCACGGATCCAGCGCATTCCGTTGCGCACCTCAGCAGGTGTGCTCATAGGTTTTTAACTCCACAAGATACAATCTTCTCTGGTGCTCTCAAGTCTGCCTTTGTTTTGCGGCCGCACAATAAGGGGCGACACGCGCTACGAAACCTCCTTTCTCACTGGTATAGGACGGACGCTCAAGCCGGAACAGGCAGGCCGGGGCACGTATTTTTCAGGACTCCTTCCCTCTATCATACCCGAAATGGGAAGGTTCTACAACGTGCTCCATGCTCGCTACAGAGCGGTTTTCTGCCCTGCAGTATAGCACACTTGTACCCCTGCGGAAGCCCCGCCGCTGTTGCCTCGGCGTCGGCCCTGGGGTAGAATGGCTGGCACTGAGCGCAAAGGATTCTGTATGCGATCGAAGCCATTCTCACGGCTAATAGCTTCCACTGTTGCCCTGCTGCTCATCGCTGGGTGTGCCACCTCTCCCCGTACGGCCCAACCGGCCCCCGGGCCCACCGAGCCTCCGGAGATCGTTGCCCCGACTACGGCGCCGGAAGCCTACCCCGCCGCCCAGAGCGCCTACCCCGTCCCTGCCGACCAGAGCGCCTACCCCGCCCCAGATCCGGCGAACCTCGCCGCCCAGAGCGCCTACCCCGAACCAGCGACGTCCTCAACGTCCTTCCCCGGCCAGCAGGCCGGGCCGCTTACGCTGAGCTACCGCCTCGTGAACACGTACCCCCACGACCCCGAGGCCTTCACCCAGGGCCTCGTCTACGTGGGCAACGACACGCTCTACGAGGGCACCGGCCTTAAAGGGCAATCCACGCTGCGCGAGGTGGACCTGACTACCGGCGAGGTACGGACCCTGCATGAGCTTCCCGACGATATCTTCGGCGAGGGCGTGGCTGTGCTGGGCGAGCGGATCTTCCAGCTCACCTGGCAGGACTGCGTGGGCTTCATCTACACGTACGAGGAAGGGGCATTTCAGGAGATCGGCCAGTTTCGGATGCCGGTCGCTGCCATCGCCGATCGGCCCATCTGCATGGAGGGTTGGGGCCTCACCAGCGACGGCGAGCGGCTGATCCTGAGCGACGGTACGGCCAATCTCTACTTCGTAGATCCCGAGGCCACCGCCAGCAACGGCGCGCTCACGATCACCGGGCAGGTGGAGGTGCGCGACTCGATCGGCCCCGTGATCAACCTGAACGAGCTCGAGTACATCAACGGCGCTGTCTACGCCAATATCTGGTTCCAGGACCGGATCGCCCGCATCGACCCGGCCACGGGCCAGGTGACGGCCTACCTCGACCTGAGCGACCTGCGGGGGAGTATCGCGCCAGAACACGTGCTGAACGGCATCGCCTACGACGAGGCCGGCGACCGCATCTTCGTCACCGGCAAGAACTGGCCCAGCCTCTTCGAGATCGAGCTCGTGGACGAGGTGTCCTGGACTGTCTACCTGCCCGTCGCCGAGGCGGCGTAGGAGCCAAAGCATTTGCTGTCAAATGCGCCCTACGCCGTCCATTTTGGACACCCTACTATGCATCTCTTTCGCCCCCTCTGCCTGGCCCTCGCGCTGCTCCTGGCGGCGTGCGGCGCCCAGAGCCCGGCCGGCCCTCCGCAGGATCCCACTAGCGCCCCGACGACGGGCGCACCCACCGCCGCGGCGCCTGAGGCGCCGACTACAAGCGCCGGCGAGCCCGGCCAGGAGAATGTCGTGACCACAGCAAGCGGCCTTCAGTTCATCGAGATCGCGCCCGGTACAGGCGAACTGGCCCAACCGGGCGAGCTCGTCGCCGTCCACTATCGCGGCACCCTGGCCGACGGCACCGAGTTCGACAGCTCGTACTCACGCGGCCAGCCCATCCAGTTCGTGCTCGGCCGCGGCATGGTGATCGCCGGCTGGGACGAAGGCATCGCCCTGATGCGCGAGGGCGGCAAGGCCCGGCTGATCATCCCGCCTGAGCTGGCCTACGGCTCGCAGGGTGCCGGCGGGGTGATCCCGCCCAACGCGACCCTCACCTTCGAAGTCGAGCTGGTGGAGATCAGCCCCGGGCCGCCGGAGGCGCCCACGGAGGTGGAGGAGAGCGCCTACACCACCACGCCCAGCGGCCTCAAATACTACGACCTCGAGGTCGGCGCGGGCGCCGAGGCCATCGCCGGTAAAACCGCCATCGTCCACTACACCGGCTGGCTCACCGACGGCACCATGTTCGACAGCTCGCTGGCCCGGGGCGAGCCCTTCCCCTTCTCCGTCGGCGGCGGCCAGGTGATCCGCGGTTGGGACGAGGGTGTGACTGGGATGCGGGTGGGCGGCAGGCGCCAGCTTGTCATCCCCGCGAACCTCGCCTACGGCAACCGCGGCGCCGGGAATGTCATCCCTCCCGGCGCGACTCTGGTGTTCGAGGTGGAGCTGCTTGGGGTGCAGTGATATGAAGATCGAGCGCATCGAGATCCGACGCATCGAGCTGCCGTATGTGGCGCCCTTCGAGACGAGCGGTTGGCGCGAGTACAGCAACCACTCGCTGATCATGCGCCTCTTCGCCGAGGGCGCCGAGGGCTGGGGCGAGTCGCCAGTGGGTTCCGGCCCCTGGTACAACGAGGAGACGCAGGCCACGGCTTGGGTGATGGCCCGCGAGATCCTGGCGCCGATGCTGCTCGAGGCTGAGATAGGTCGCCCCGAGGATGTGGACGCCCTCTACGAGCGGGTGCGGGGCAACCGCATGGCCCGCTCCGGCCTCGAGTTCGCCGCTTGGGACCTCTTCGGCAAGCTTGAGGGCCGCAGCCTGAGCGCGATGCTCGGCGGCACACGGGATCGGGTCGCCGTCGGCGTGAGCGTCGGCGTGCAGCCCGATATCGAGACGCTGCTGCGGGTGGTGGGCGGCTATGTGGAGGCGGGCTATGGCCGCGTCAAGCTCAAGATCAAGCCGGGGTGGGACGTGGAGCCGACCCGCGCGGTGCGGGAGGCCTGGCCGGATCTGAAGCTGCAGGTGGACGCGAACAGCATTTACACGCTGGATCAGGCCGATCAGCTCGCCCAGCTTGATGCCTTCGACCTGCTGCTGATCGAGCAGCCCCTCGCCCACGACGACATCATTGACCACGCCAAGCTGCAGCGCCGGCTCCAGACGCCGATCTGCCTCGATGAGAGCATCGTCTCGCCTGAGCACGCCCGCTGGGCCCTGGAGTTGCAGGCCTGCCGGGTGATCAACATCAAGCCGAGCCGCGTGGGCGGGCTCACGGCGGCGCGGCGCATCCACGACATGTGCGCCGAGGCCGGCGTGCCGGTCTGGTGCGGCGGCATGCTGGAGACGGGCATCGGCCGGGCGGCGAACGTGGCCCTGGCGAGCCTACCGAACTTCAGCCTGCCCGGCGACATCAGCGCCAGCGACCGCTACTTCCGCCGCGATGTGGTGCGCAACCCCTTCACCCTCAACCCCGACAGCACCCTCAGCGTGCCAACCGCGATCGGCAGCGGCGCCGAGGTGGACGAGGAGTTCCTGGAGAGCGTGACGCTGGAGAAGGTGACGCTGGCGCGCCCTACGAGCTCTACGGCACGATGATCCGCGTCGGCGTGGGCGTGAAGGCGGGCACCTCGCAGCCGATCTGTGTGACGAGATCCCTGGTTGTGCGCTCGCGGACCTCCACAAGGTAGAAGCCGGGGCGCTCATCGCCGATCAGCAGGTCGATCGTGAACTGCCCATCGGCCCTGGCGAAGCCGCCGCCCACCGGCCGCTCGCCGAAGTAGGCCAGCAGCGCCATGCCGGGCTCGGCCTCGCCGGTGAGCCGCACTGTCTCACCCGGCACGCAGGCCATCGCCTCAACGCCGTCGGGACGCTCGCTGGTTGGCGTGGCTGAGGGCTCATCAACCGGCTCGCGGGTGAGCGTGGGCGTGCGCGTGGCGGTGATGGTGGGCGTGACCTGGGCGGTGCCTGCGGTGACCGTGACGGTACTCGTGATGGTCTGAGTGTTTGTCGGCTGGGCGGGCTGGTTGTTGCCGCCGGTGTCGCCGCTGGTGGTGGTGTTGGTACTCGTAGGACCACCCTGCCCAGCCTGCTGAGTTGCCTTGCAGTCGGGGTAGCTGAGGTTGGGGTACACCGGATCATTGGCAGGAAAACCGGCCGTGGGGCAGTAGCTCTGGGCTACCAGCACTGCGCTCGGCAGCAGGCCTGACATGAGCATGATCAGGAGGGCGGCAAATCCGGCTATGAGCGTGAGCGGGAGAGAGAGGCTGCGTCGAGACATTGATCTCCTGGCGTGGTGGTATTAGGCGCCGAGGGCCTGGTCGAGCAGCTGCTGGAAGGCGCCGAACGGCTGCTGGCCGATCAGCGTGCGCTCGCCAACCTTAAAGACCGGACGGCTGCGCACACCCTCGGCGGCGGCCGCCGCATGGTCGGCCCGCACGGCGGCCTCGTGAGTGGCGGCGTCGATGCAGGCGCGCATCGCCTCCGCGTCAGCGCCGGCCTCCTCGGCCGCGGCCACGGCCTCGCCCATGGTATCGCCGTAGAGCGCCCGGTAGCGGGTGTAGATGGCATAGCGCATCTCCCAGAAGCGGCCCTGATCGGCGGCGCACTCCGAGGCCTCGGAGAGCAACTCGGAGCCCTCGCCGAGCTGCTGGAGGTGCCGATAGACCAGCTTCACCTTGCCGGGCTTGATGTACTGCTCGATGATCATGGGCTCTGTCTCCAGCACGTGGAGCGCGCAGGTCGTTCAGAGGAAATCAGAGTACATCACCAGGGTTACCGGAGCGTCGGCGGCGCCGAGCACGTGGTAGCCCTCGGCCGTGCGACTGCGGGGGATGCCGGCAAACGGCCCATCGGCGGCGGCCTCAGCGGCGGGCGCCTCGGTGGCGGCCGGCGCCGCAGGCTGCTCGGTGGCCGCAGCCGGCGCCTGGGTAGGCGCCGTAGTCTCGGTGGGGGCACCGCCGCAGGCGGCCAGCAGTAGCGCTGCGAGCGGGAGCAGAAGGCGAAGCGCCTGGAGCCTGAGCATAGCCTACTCTCGAACGGGCGGAACACGATACCGCGACCACTGTACCACAGTCGCAGGCCTGGCTCAAGGGCTTGGGCGGCGGGGCTGGCGCCCCGCGCCCGCCTGCCCCTGGACCCCAAGCCGGAGGCCAGTGCCGTGCCACTT